>JADFYO010000088.1 GCA_015233015.1 Nitrospirota bacterium
GCAATGTCTGAAAAACACCATAATAATACTTATATTTCCCGACTGGCAGACCCTGTTAGAAAGAATTATAGATCCCATGGCCTTTTTATAACTACCTACGTTTCGCCAATTCCATAAGCTTACCTCATCTTTCGTATCTCTATTTTTCCATCCTCCTTTTCCATGTCTCCTACGACTACAAATTTGTTTCTTATAGGGGGGGGTGTCTGATATGTAAAAAGTCTATTTATCGCGACACTGTCGGGGACATCTTCATACCGGGGTCCTAGTGCGGTCTTTTTCTTCTTATTCTTTGGTTCATACACCGACGCATCGCCACTAAAATATCCATCCCCTTCATGCTTTAGTACGTTTTTATCGTCGAATATAACATTGCCTTTTGCAAGCCCTTCTCTTGATTTTGCAGCGTTCTCTTCGCGTAACTTATTTACATCCCCTTTGTAATTGTCAGGCGTGGCTAATTCGGTGTGATATACTTCATCCCTTTCGCCGTCTTTTGTTACCGCTCCTTTCTGTGGGGCTACGCCTGCGTTTTTCGCCTGAAGTTCGTCGTTTCCCTCTCCCACACTCCCCGTAAATAAACCCTTGGGACCCTTGGTAAACCTTACCTTGGACATTTGCTGCCTCCTTGATATATGTTTTATTTAATCACGCTGAAAGCATGACGCAATTATAATAATAACACAATACAGATTATCTGTCAAGGATTATTTTTACGCGATGTATTATTTATTTTATATTAAAGCCGCGCGGCTGCGTGTTGATTAAGCAGGTGAAATGTGATCAGACCGGCTGGAAAAACTAAAAGGGCTGCCCGCGATGATATTTCCCCGCGGGCAGCCCCATATAGAAAGCTATACTATGTTATCTGTCCCTTAATTTCGCAAGCAGATTCAGTATCTCGATGTACAGCCAAACAAGCGTGACCATTATGGCAAAGCCGCCGTACCATTCAAAATACTTGGGGGCGCGCTCCCTTGCCGCATTGTCTATAAAATCAAAATCCAGCACCAGGTTCATGGCCGCTATTACTACCACTACGACGCTGAATCCGATTCCAATTACTCCGCTTCCATATATGTGCGGGATTTGTACGCCGAATAATCCCAATACAGCAGACGCGACATAGACGATAAATATCCCGCCGGTTGCCGCCACCACGCCGGCCTTGAACTTATCGGTTGCCCGAACGATACCCGCCCTATATGCAAATAACAGCATGAAGAGCGTACCGAATGTCAGCGCCACGGCCTGAAAGGCAAGCCCATGATACTTTTGCTCAAACACAGCCGTGATGCCCCCTAAGAACAACCCCTCGAACAACGCATATACCGGCGCGGTTAACGGCGACCATCTGTTTACGAATATCGTAATGAGAGCGGTGATTAGCCCGCCGACAAGGCCGATAGTCATAAGCGGTGTAACCGCCTCCAATCCCTCGTTAAAGTATGTCCGCCATACCCATGATGCACTGAACAGAAGGAGAATGAGCATAAACGCGGTCTTATTGACTGCCCCGTTTACCGTCATTGCCTCTGCGGCGCCATAACCTAAACCTACTGCCGGCCCTCTCAGCGCCTTTGCCCTTAATGCCGGATTAGATGTCTTCATCATTGTCTGTTACCTCCTTATATACCTTACGTTTATATTATAGTATGTATTGAATAAATTGTCAAACGGCCAACTGCCGCAATAACCATCCCGAAGCTGCACCGCCAACTATCAGCCATGCCGCGTTTATATTGAATCTTGCACCAGCAACTGCTGCCGCCGCGGCTATAATAATAGTTCTCCAATCTGTAAGCGTCGATACTGCAAGTTCTATGACCACTGCTGCCATCAGGCCAACAGCGCTGACATTGACGGCGCCGAGAAAGGCGGACATCGTTTTTGACGCCATCAGGCGCGGCAGCAGGGGATTCAATATCAGGACGAAGACAAACGACGGCAGGAATATGGCTATTGTCGATATTACAGCCCCAGGCACGCCTGAGATAACATAGCCGACAAAAGTGGCAGTGCTCAGCACCGGCCCCGGCGTGAACTGCCCAATGGCAATCGCGTCCAGCAGCTGTCTCTGCGTGAGCCAGCCGGAATCCCTTACCAGTCCATTCTCGATAAAGGCGGCAAGGACATAGCCGCTGCCGTAGAGAATAGAACCAATCTTCAAGAAAAACCAGCCCAGTTTCCACAACGATACATTCGCTGCCGCCGCACCCCGCGCAGCCGCTGCCGACGCCGTTGACGCACAGCCATCGGCGATTTTCATGAGCCATCCTGACAGAACGATGAGCACTGAGAGCATTAGTGTAGTAATATTCCCGTTCCCGCGGCCACTGCTTATGATTATTCCGGCAACACCGCCCAAAAGCAATGCCACTATCGCGTTTGCCCCCAATAGAGACGCCGCTGCAACGGCAACTCCTATAATTGTCAACTGCATATTCTTTGCCGCCGTCCTTCCCATCTTGATAACGGCCAAAAGGATAATTGAAATTACAGCCGGCTTAATGCCTGAGAGAAAGGGCGACACATCGGGCAGAGTGCCAAACCTCACATAAGCCCACGCAAAAACACCGGTGATTATTACGGCAGGCAGGATGAATAAAACCCCTGAGACTATAATCCCCAACACACCCGCCCTGATGTACCCGATAAGGATTCCAAGCTGTGTGGAGTTAGGGCCTGGAATAAGGTTTACCGCACCAACGAGGTCAAGGAAGCGCTCGCGTGTAAGCCACTTTTTGCGTCCAACGACCTCCGCTTCCATCATCGCAATATGCGCGGCCGGACCGCCAAAGGCCGTTACCCCGAACTTCAGAAATAACTTAGCCAGCTCAACAAGCGACGAGCCGTTTTCAGGGTTATTGTTTTGTATCTGACTTCCCGGCAGGTTTAGCAGAGATATCTATCTCGTCTTCAGATAGGGCTTTTTTGAAGCCGCGAATCCCTTTCCCAATCCCCTCGCCTATCTGGGGGAGTTTACTTGGGCCAAATAAAATTAATATTATCGCAACAATAATAAACAAGTGCATCGGTTGAAACAATCCTTCAAACATTTTCCCTCCTTATTCCAAAGTGATTCTCAAATCACCCCTATATGTTATTATACATCTTCTTTCATTGATTTGACAAACCCCACACTCTGACCGGGCGGCGGTCATTGGATTGCGGACAATTGCCGCGCTATGTTAACATAGCGCTTTGAGGAGGTAGTTATGGAAGTTGTTCAACGAATCACTCACCAGATGCTGGATATGCTGAACTCGGGTGTGGCGATTATTGACAGAAAAATGGCTGTCCTCTACTGGAACCGCTGGCTGGCTATGCAAAGCGGCATAAAGAGCAGCGATATTGTTGGGGCTAACCTCCTTGATTTCTTTCCGAATCTGGATAACCCGTCCTTCATGAAAAGCTGCAAGTCTGTATTCACATTCGGAAACTTTATCTTCTTATCCCAAAAGCTGCACAAATACCTGTTCCCTTTTAAACTCACCGGACATAAGGCGGCATACTTTGAATACATGCAGCAGCGCTGCACACTCGGACCATTACGAGACAAAGACAATGCAATAAAGTACATTTTTATCACCGTAGAAGACATGACCGAGATAGTCATCTACGCCAAAAAACAGGAATTGGCGGAGGCTGAGCTGAGAAGTGCGAAGACCGCGGCAGAAGATGCCAATCGCTCAAAAAGCGATTTCCTTGCAAGCATGAGCCACGAGATACGCACGCCGATGAATAACATCATCGGCATGGCAGAGCTGCTCACCGAGACCGCACTCACCGAGGAACAACGGCAGTACGTCGCGGCATTTCAATCGGCAGGCGAGAACCTGCTCGATATTATCAACGACATTCTTGATTTTTCCAAAATAGAAGCAGGCCAAATCGGCTTCGAAAGCGTAACATTCGACCTGTCCGATGTAATCGAAAAAATCTTTGAAATCATCTCTATTCGTGCTCATAAGAAGGGAATCGAGCTGAACTACCACATATCCACCGACGTCCCATGTAATATAATCGGCGACCCGGGCCGCCTTCGCCAGGTGTTGATTAATCTGATAGGAAACTCCATTAAATTCACTGATAAGGGCGAGGTTGTCCTGCGTATAAAAAACGACCCCGAATTCAATCAATCCGGTGCGGTGCGTCTGCAATTCTCAATCTCTGACACCGGAATCGGTATCCCTAAGGATAAGTTTGACTTGATATTTGCGAAATTCACACAGGCCGACTCCTCAACGACACGCAAATACGGCGGAACGGGACTTGGCCTGTCAATCTCCAAAAAACTCGTCGAGCTGATGAACGGTCACATCTGGATAGAAAGTGTCTTAGGCGAGGGAAGCACATTTCACTTTACGGCAGGCTTCGGATTAAGCGCCGAGATTAAGCAGCAGCCGGTTACAGACGGCTTGTCCAGATTGAAAACTCTTATAATAGACGACAACGCATCATGCCGTGAGATATTAACGGAGCAATTATCCGGCCTGGGGATTCACGCCACCGCAAAGGAAGACGCCTTCAGCGGCCTCGAGGAGCTGAAGCGTGCAAAATCAGACGGGCAGCCCTATGATTTACTTCTGCTTGACTGCCGTATGCCGGGGATGGACGGTTTCGAGGCAGCTGAGCACTCAATAAGTGCTTTTCTGGCAAAAACAACAATATTGATGATCTTCTCAGACAACAGAAAGGTTGATAGCGACAGAGCTGTCGATATTGGAATAAACGCCTGTATTATAAAACCAATAAAAAAGGCGGATCTTCTCAACGCAATTCGCACCGTGATGGGATACGAAAAAGGTTCTAAGGATCATCCCGGCGATCTCACCGCCATTAAATACGACGACCTTAATCCGGTAAAGATTCTACTTGTCGAGGACTATGCGCAAAATCGTATGCTTATCCTTACATATCTCAAGAATACCCCTTTTAAAATCGACACTGCCGAAGACGGTGCCGTTGCGCTGTCGAAGTTCATAGCGGGAAGCTACGACATAGTCCTGATGGACATACAAATGCCGGTAATGGACGGTTTACAGGCCACCGGGGAAATCAGGAGATATGAGAAAATCAGAGGCTTAAAACCAGTTCCAATTGTTGCGTTGACAGCGAATGCCCTCGATGACGATGTGAAAAAGAGCCACGCTGCCGGCTGCAATGCGCATCTGTCCAAACCTATAAAGAAACTGACGCTCATGGAAACAATTATAAAACTCACTAACCCGCGATTTGACGCCGTGCCGCACGTGAAACCCGTACCTGCCCCAAAGGCAGGAGAGACCATCGCGAAGGCAGGAGAGACCGACGCAGACGCTGTTAGCATGACTGTCCACATCGACCCTGACCTCAAGGACATTATACCTGATTTCCTGGAGGAAGTTGCCCGCTTTGTTAACGAGATAAGAGTTTCGCTTACCGGGGGAGACTTGAATGTCGCCAGGAAAATTGGGCATAATCTCAAAGGGGCAGGAGGTGGATATGGATTTGAAGTCATTACCAGAATTGGAGCGGAGATAGAAAATGCCGCTAAAGAAGGCAATCCCGATAAAATTCCCCGGTTACTGGACGAGCTGTCGAATTATATCGAAAATGTGCAAATAGTGTAGTGGAGACACAATGAAAGACCTGGAAGATTCAGGCGTATTATCCCTGAAACAGATAAAGGTTTTGGTAGTGGAAGACGACAGGAAGATCAGGAGACTGTATTATCTTGGGATCAGAAACGGCATACTCTTTCAGAGACGCTCATGCGATGGCGGCAGAGAGGCCATAGAGGTATATGAAAAGTGGAAACCGGACATTGTGATTTTGGACATCGTGATGCCTGATATGACAGGCTATGAGGTGCTGCAATATATACGTGAGCGCTGCAAAGACAAGGCGACGACAATCGTGATGGCCACCTCAGTCGCTGATGTAGGGACAATCACGGCCTGTCTCAGGCTTGGCGTACAGGGATACATAGTGAAGCCGTTTAACCATAGGGATATAGCGAGAAAGATAATCGGCTATTTTAGGGAATCTGACCCGATACGAGCGACCCTTGCGAGCCAGTACCTTGAGGAGATGATGGCGAAATAGGCCGCAGATATGTAAGCTTGCGACCCAAATGTGTCATAATTGTGACATAATGTATCATAATGACAGCAAGAGGAAATGATAACCTATTGATATTACAGGGATTACAAAATGGCATAAATATTGCAGGAATATTCATGGTTGGTTCGGTTTTACCGTAGCTGACCATTCCCTAACAGTAAGAGCGGGGTCGGACCCGCAGTATTTATTGCAAGGAATTGTGATACGTGCTGGTTGGACCCCCCACTCTTTCATTTGCTGCTGTGATTCACCTCTTAGAAATAAAGCTGAAAAATAAAATAGTAAAGGTGGGAAAGCAGCCTGACCAAATTATTTATATAAATTGCAATGATATAAGCTATGATTCCACTTGAGTGTTACAGAAACTTAACTGTAAGGCGTAACAAACACGTAACATTCTGGAATATCATAGTAATATTTATAATTATGAATAAAATAGCTATTGACAAATATAATATTTTGTGAATATACTGTAAGCATTCATTGTGAATGCTTGGTCGCACTATAAATAACGGACGCTGGCCCGAATCACGCCGTATTAAGGGGTAATGCCGTGATAGATAGAATCACTAAAAGTTATCTTAAAGATTTTGCTGACAAGTATAGTCTTACATGTGATGCTTCAGAAATTTTCGAGCATTTCGTTAATTATACACTACTTGATAAATTTACTCAAGAAAGTCATGACTTTATTGATGCAAATATAGGAGTAGATGGAACAATTGGTATTGATGGGTTTGGTTTAATTATTAATGATCGTTTCATTAGCGATGTAGATGAATTCATTGATATTCTTGATGAAAAATCAAAGTCAAACACTGCTACTGTTGTTTTTATTCAGTCAAAGATCGCTAATGAATTTAGTATAAAAGACATAAATGTCTTTGGAACGGCAGCTCAAGATTTTATATCCGGTAGTCCTAGCTTACAATGGACTGAAATAGCAAAGACAAAGATTGATTTGTTAGATAAATTACTAGATAAATCAAGTAAATTAGTGAAAAGACCTTCATGTTATCTTTATTATGTTACACTTGGAAATCTTAATAGTGATCAAAATAGAGAAGCAATAAAGAATGTAATCGTTGACGGAATTAAAGCAGTAAATATATTTGACGATATTAAGTTTGAATTTTTAGGTGCAAGGGAAATACAGGAAAGACACAAAAATATTGGCAATACTATAGAAAAAACGTTTGAATTCACTAAGAAGTTGTCGCTACCAACATTTGATGGTATATCAGAAGCATATATAGGCTATATATCAGCTAAAACTCTAATTGATTTAATTACAAATGAAAATGGCGAGATATATTCAGAAATATTTTTTGAAAATATTAGAGATTATCAGGGAGATAAAGGTGTTAATAGTGATATTGCTCAAACACTTATGTCTGAATATAGTTCAATGTTTATTACAATGAATAATGGAATCACAATAATATCCGAGGAAATATCTCAACAAAGAGAGATATTTACAATCAGAGGTTTCCAAATTATAAATGGTTGTCAAACATCCCACGTTATCTTTAATAATAAAGAGAGCATAAAAGATAATATTGATAATATTTATATACCTGTAAGGATAATTTCTACGAAAGTAGATGTTATAACTGAAAGGATAATACGAGCAACAAATAATCAGACAGTGGTTAAGCAACAAGATCTTATCGCACTTACTAGCTTTCAAAAAGGACTTGAGGATTATTTTAAAGCAAGGGATTTACCTGTTAAATTATATTATGAAAGAAAAGATAAGCAATACAATAGAAGAAGTGAAATCAAAGAAAAGTTTATAATCAATAAAACAGATTTAATAAAGGCTTTGACAAGTTGTTTCGATGAGAAACCACACTTAGCTACTGCTTTTTTTGGTTCGATATTTTCAAAATATAAAGATAAATATTTTAAGGATGAGCATTCATTTTCCCCTTATTATTTATCATCGATTCTTCTATATTATATAAATGAAGCCTTGCGAAAACCAATAATTGATAAAAAATATAAAAAAATACGATTTTTTATTTTAATGATGTTAAAATATGAGCTTAATATAGATAGCAATCCTCAGTTTAATTCAAAAAGAATAGATGAATATGTTGAAAACATTATCAATCTTATGGATACTGATGAAAAACGGGAAAAAATATTCAACAGTATAGTTAGGAAGTTGGAAAGTTTAGAAAGTAGTAAAGATATCAAGTTTACTAATAAGGATATTTCAAAATCACCTAAACTTACAGAACTATGCAAGGGCTTATATAGGATTACAAGGTAAAAAGTGGCAGACTATTTTCCCGTACGGAAAAGTCGGTGTCGCTTTTCCTCGCGCATTATTGCCATGAGAGCCAGCTATTCTTAGTGAATAGACATATAAGCCATTGATATATAAGCAATATACAGTATGAACATCGCGAATAATATATTGTTGAATACTTGTAACCGCTTAATATTGAAAGACATTTTGGTTCATTGAGAATTGCTGGCCTGAGATTGTCTTATACCAAGTTGCAACCGAATGTGTAATGTTAACAGCTCTGTCATTCCCGCCTACGAGCGGGAATCCAGTACTTTAATAGCCTAAGGATTAAAGACGAAGGGGGATAATCCCCCTTCACCCCTGTTCTCGCACATGTTTTATCCATTGAGTTCCGGCGGCCGCCCGTTGGCGGCTTCTGTACTCCGTCTAAAGGCTATTATGACACAGTCTGTCATTCTCTTAAAACTGGATTCCTGCTTTCGCAGGAATGACAAATTTACTCATATAAGTGCAACATGGTATCAAAGTAAGCCCTCGGGTTTATGCCCCAATTGCCGCCTTTGTTATCTCTTCAGCCTTTTTGAACATGATGTCTTTTTCGTCTTCTGAGCGCGTCTCGATGTAAAACCTTACCTTTGGCTCAGTCCCCGACGGCCTTATTAACAGCCATGAGTCGTCGTCAAATATGACCTTCGTCCCATCGACCGTTATGATGTCTTTTATGGACTTAGACTTACTGCCGAACGTTACCGTTGCGCCAACTTTCAGGGTATTCTTTATTTTGGATAGTTTCTCTATGAGTGGTTTACCGACAAGCGCGCGGTCAACTTCCACGCCCGAGCGGTCTGGATAGAAATAGCCAAACTCATCCTGCACATCTTTAAAATATGCCCCGATTGTCTTTCCCGTTGACATCATCATCTCTATTGCAATGAGCAGACCAAACATTGCGTCCTTTTCAAGCGTATGGTTATAGCCCGATATGCCGTCGCTTTCTTCGAATGTGATAATCGCCCGTTCTTTTGCCGTGGGAAGCATGTATGGCCTGAAGTTTTTAAATCCCACCATTGTCTCTTTAAGCGTAACACCAAGTTTTTCGGCTATAGCATTGACAAAGTTGCTGGTTGCCACAGATTTCGCCACTACGCCGGAGAGTTTCTTGTACTTGTGGAAGAAATGAAACGCCAGCGCACCAAATCCGTTCATAGGCAGTTCGGTAGTGCCGTCGGTGAACCTGATTCTATCGCCATCGGGGTCCATTATAACGCCAAGTTTCAGTGCCGCATTCGATGCCCTGAGCGCGTTGGTAACCATGAGCATATTCTTTGACGACGGTTCGGGGGCTATGCCTCCAAAGAGGTAGTCATTGTCCGTCCTTAGGTACTTAATCTTGCTGCCGTGCTCCCCAAGCAGGCGCTGCGGCCTCCCCCGTGTTGCGCCGTGTACGTGGTCAATGCAGATGAACACGTCTTTATCTGCGATAAATTTTTTAATCGCGTCAAGATTAATGGTCTTCCTTCTGTTTATATATTTCTCGTACAGGGCAACGGGGTCTATGGTCTTGTAATTCACGGCAGGGGAGGCGGGGATTATGGCCTTACCGGACATCAGTTGTGCGGCGAACTTTTCGATGACCTTGGTTATCTCAGGCCCTGCCGGTCCGCCGTCTGAGGGATTAAATTTATATCCTGCCCATCGGGCGGGATTATGCGAAGGGGTCAGGTTTATGGACGCTGCCGCGCCAAGGTCTTCGAGCGCTGTGGAAAACTCAGGCGTTGTGGTCTCCCCGGAGTAGTAAGCTGCGATGCCTTCACGGTTAAGAAGCCCTATTGCCGCCATGGCAAAGTCCGGCCCCAGGAAGCGGTTGTCATGCCCGACGATAACGCCCCTTTTTTGAATCTCCTTGAAATCCTTCACGCCGAGGGCCTCCATGACTGCGGGGTCCTCTTCTTTGAACATCGCAATTATAGCCTCTGTGACTATCTTCATATTGTTAAATGTATAGTCCATGCCTATTTCCCCGCGCCAGCCGGAAGTTCCAAAGACTACATTCGTGGTGTCCGTGTTTTCCTTTGCAAAACGTTCTATTTCAGAGAGCAGCCCCACGTTTTCCTTTGGGTTTGACAATATCTCTTTCCAGCACTCAGAAGCATTCTTAAATAATGCCATCTATACCTCCACTGTTTATTATATTTTATAGGCAGCGGGCAATGCCCACCCTATTGTCCGCGTGTATTGTATCACGAATACCGACGATTTATCCATAATAGCCGCTGCTTTAACGCCTTGATTTGGCGGGGGCCGCTTACTAAAAATTCCTTCTTAGACCTGGGATAGGTAATTGCCCTATTGAGTCTTAATTCACCTATATATAAACCTGCCTTTCACCGATTGATTATAAATTCCATTCGTGTGATAATGAGTTCTAAGGAGTACATTAGTAAGACGGTATTCTCTACAGCCAGGATATATAGTAAGCTCATTTGGTAGAAGGTAATGTCTTCTTACATATGTACTTCTTAGTAGCTGTGGTTAAAGTACCAGCTGCCAAGTTGAAATCCTAAAAAGGAGGAATGCCATGGAAACCTTACTTATAATACTTGTTGTGTTTTTTGTTCTTGGTGGTGGTGGATTCTACTGGCGGCGCCGGTGGTTATAGCCGCCCATAACACCATGAGGAGATAAATGAAGGGTGTTGTCTGGAAGAGAGAAGGTAACCTTATAATGGACCCCAAAAACTGGACAACATGTTAAGTTACAGAAAGAGAAGAAAGATGGAGGTCCAAGGATACTATGAAGACGAAATATGCGTCGGCATTTAAGGCAAAGGTAGCAATAGAAGCG
>JADFYO010000089.1 GCA_015233015.1 Nitrospirota bacterium
TGTAAAATTGACACTCTCAAAGAGAAAATTCCGCACTTACGCTCTTCTTAACTCCACATCTCGTAACTTATTAATACACTATACGTATAACCAGTACCTCTTTTGTCTTCACCGAGAATTGCTGATAATTTCCGGTATCTTTTTACTTACAATTGTCAATACTGGTATAATAGTCCGACTATGACTAAAGGAGAGAACGAAGATGCCTTTTGAGTTTGAACGGCTGGCAATACCGGATGTAGTGCTGGTAACGCCGCGGGTGTTCCCCGATGAAAGGGGTTTTTTTAAGGAGATCTATAAATATTCGGATTTTGCCGCCTTTGGAATAAACGAACGGTTTGTGCAGGATAATTTCTCAAAATCCTCGAAGAATGTCCTAAGGGGGCTTCACTATCAGATTTACCCAAAGGCGCAGGGCAAACTTGTCGCATGTCAAAGTGGTGAAATATTGGACGTGGCCGTAGATATTCGCTCTTCCTCCAGGACATTCGGGCGTTGGGTAAGCGCTGTGTTAACCGCTGAAAACCATAAGATGCTTTACATACCGCCTGGGTTTGCCCACGGCTTTGTCGTCCTCAGCGACATCGTCGAAATTACATATAAGTGTACGAACGAATATTCACCAAAAGACGACAGAGGAATAATATGGAACGACCCCGACTTAAATATAAACTGGACAGTGAAAACGCCGCTGGTATCAGTTAAAGACAGCAGGCTCCCCAGATTGAAAGACGCCGAAAAGATGTGAGGAGGGTATCCCCCCTCCATATAATTTCAAGTTTGTCATTATTTAAAAAGCAGGAGTTGGCACTTTCCCCCAACCGGTGTCCTCCGGGAGATCTTTTAAATCAATGATTTTTAGATTATGTATCTCCATATCTATCATAAATTGGGGTGTCCTCAGTGCGTTTATCGAGAATAAATCAGAAGGGGTGCCGATAGCCACATTAGAGACTTTCAGGAAAAGCAGCCTGCGTACAATGCCTGTGTTCATATCATGCGCTGAATGGCCGGTTGTTCCACTCATTGCGTGATGCCCTTCTCTTAAATGACTGAAAGGATGGAATATCCAATCGGTTATCATACTCATCGAGTGGTGCTGTTTATAAAGTTTCCAGTTACTTCCCGTGTCAGCAATAAGCCCTTGCATGATATAATTCGCCGGCAGGAAATAGACGAGGTAATGGTCTTTGTTGTTCAACCTTGTTTTTACTTCCTCAAGATTGACTATATCTGGCATCCTGTGTTCCATTTTCTGCATATCTTCAGGGAGTATAGCAAGGGCGGCTATATTTGAACTCGTCCACAGGGGCAGATGTTTTATAGTATAACTTCTCATGCAAAATGCACCGGAGATAGTCAACATGGAAATCACTAAAAAGAATGCCGTTTTACCTATAACTGATGACATAGTGAACAGTCTCTCGATTTTTATTGGTAAGAACATCCCCGTAGTTCCCATATACACAGCATACGTTTCAGGGTAGTCTTTCATCATTCTGTGCTCTTCATCCTTCGATAGAAAGTAGTATATTATTATCATTGCAAGCCATAGCACGACAAGCAGAAAACGCGGCCATAGAATGGACAGCCCGATGCCTGCTATGCCAAGCCCGGCATACTGGGGATGTCTGATAACGGAGTAAAGTCCCTTCAATGCTGTACCCCTTTTCATGAGTTTGTTTGCATATACCTGCAACGCACAGCCAATAAACACAGCCATGCCCATGGCAAAGAAAACGGAACCCATTACCCTGACGAACTTCAGAAAATCATCAGGGGGTACTACCATGTGAGGTAGGAAAAAAGAACTGAGCCACTTGGTTGAAGGGTACTTTGCGATTTCCAGCAGAAAAGGATTGAACACAGAGTAGAAAAATCCGGCAAAGGGACTGATCATAATCAGGATTTCGAGCCCTATGACAAAGTAAAGCACTATTGCACTATTAAACATAGTTCTGGTTTTATTCATATAATACCCCCCCAATTAAATACAAGCCCTTAAAAGAACTGGATTATATACTTCGCCGCAAGGAAAACGATTACAACTCCAAGCGCCAGCTTTATAATTTTTTGCGGGACATGTTTTTGCGTCTTTGCTCCCAGGTACATGCCTATAAACCCGCCAACGCCAAAAAGGGCACCCAATAGCCAATCGGGATTAGCGGAAACTCCCCCTGTGGCAGGAATGACGCTGAAGAATATCGCCCCCGCTAACGATGTTATGAAAGTCCCCATCAAGGCAGCCCCTGCTATGGTATATACAGGCAGACGAAAGATGGCAACACAAAACGGCGCAATCATCGACCCACCTCCAATCCCATACGCCCCGCCAATAATGCCGACAACAAAGGACAGAATGAACATGCTCACTGGTTTGAACGAAAAGGTCTCTCCCCAGAATTCGTATTCTATCTTTTTTATGGACACGGATATCGTCTTCACTACGGCTTCGGAGGAAATCCCCGCATTCGTTTTAAACTTGTCGTCTAATGTTTTTGAGACAGTGGAGGCAGATTTCCTGATGATAAATTCTTTCAAAAGCCTTATCCCTATATACATCAACACACATCCTACAAAGAGCTTAAATACCCTTGGGTCAGGAAGATAAAAAATCCTCACATAATATCCTATAAACACGCCTGGCAATGTCCCAATAACTACAACCCAAGTAAGAGGCCATGCCATACGCCCTTCTTTTATGTACCGGTAAACCCCGCTTGGAATTGCGACAATATTGAAAACATGGTTTGTCCCGCTGACCGAAGGTGCCGTATAATTGAGAAAGCTCATCTGAAAGGGAAGCAGCAGAAATGCCCCCGATATTCCACCCATAGACGTAAAGAAAGAGATTACCATCGAAACCAGTGGTACCAGCAGGACATTGGCCTTAACCCCTGAGACTGGAAACACCACGGTAAGTAAATCAAACATAACTCCCCTCCTTCATTACGGGCGAATTTTATTTATTGCATATCGTTTTGGCGATTTCCTTCACCTCAACTAACATTCCTGCGCGCTCTGCGTCGGTGATATATGGAATGGCGGTAAAGAACACATGCTTTAAGACTTCCATAGCACAGAACCTGTAAATGCCGTCGTCCGAGGTTTGAAGTATGCTGTTAAACATGCCGATTTTAGCGTATATCTCTTCAGGGGTGCCGGTTGTGTTGATAATCAGGACTTTTTTGCCATTCAGAAGCCCTGTAACGCCGGTGTCGTCTATTTTATAAGCAAAGCCGAAGGAGTAAACCCTGTCTATGTAGCCCTTAACCATGGCCGGCAGCCCGGTCCACCAAATCGGGTGGACGAAACTGATTACATCTGCCCAGGCGATGTGGTCTTGTTCGACCTTAACGTCAGCGGCAACTTTTCCCGACTGGATCAGTTCGAAATCGGATGCTTTTAGAACAGGGTCAAAATTAATTGCATATAAGTCCCGAATTTTGACCTCATGGCCAAGGGTTGTCAACTCCCCTGCGAGAGTCTCCATTATGGCATGATTAAAACTCTTAGGATTGGGATGTGAGTAAACAATCAGATGTTTCATGTTAGCCCTCCTTTTGTATGTTATATAATAATATATACATACCCAACATTCAAAATCAACTTGATTCTAACAGATGGGTTTTGTTAAAATCAGCGTTGGGGATAAATGACTATGGATATGCAAGATATAGAAAAAGGGACAGATAGTCCCCCGCGCAAGGTTTTGGTAACAGGAAGTTCGCGGGGTATTGGGGCTGCCATAGCCTCTGCGTTTGCCGGAAGCGGTTCGGATGTGGCCATAAACTTCAGCAAACAAGGCGGACGTTCTGAGGAACAGGCCAAAAGGCTCGCCGCTGAAATAGAGGCGATGGGCAGAAAGGCGGTACTTGTCGCAGGGGACATTTCTCAGAAGGATGCGGTTAAAAAACTGTTTTCCGAGGCTTCAGAAAATCTCGGTGGCCTCGATGTGGTTGTCTTAAACGCGGCAAGGGCGCCGTTCAAACCCATTGAAAGGCTGCTTGAGCGGGAACTACGGGCACTGGTCGAGACAAATTACATTGGTAATATTTTTTGCGTTCAGGAGGCCCTGCCATACATGGAGCGTTCTAAGGGGCATGATAAACACATCATATTTATATCGAGCCTCGGCAGCCGCTTTTATAACCCTGCCTATCCGCTTGGAAGCATGAAGGCGGCAATGGAGTCAGTCGTAAGAGACCTGTCCGAGACCCTTTTCAAGAGGGGTGTTGCCGTTAACGCAGTCTCTGGAGGGCTTGTCAAGACGGACTCCTTTAAGGTGCTTCGCCAGTTCATCGACGGGATTGAGAGAATCCCCGAAGGGCTTTTCGTCATGCCTGAGGAGATAGCGGATGTGGTCTTGTTTTTGTGTTCGCCCTCAAGCCGGGGCATCAGAGGGCAGACCATAGTGGTTGACCGGGGACTGAGCAATTCTCTGCATCGAAATGCCTGAGTGTATCTTAAAACACAGGCGCTATTAATAATAAATGCTTAAGGAGAAAAGGCAAATGAGACAAGCGCTGATTAGCGACGACAAAGTGATTGAGGAGTTGAAAAAAGCGGCAGCCGAGACATTGGCAATAGATGTGGCATCAATAAAGGCCGACAGCTCGCTTGTAAAAGACCTCGGGGCGGAATCCCTGGATTTCCTCGATATAAACTACAGGGTTGAGCAGACGTTTGCGATTAAAATGGCACGCCACTTTATTATTGAACACATAGAAGAGATGTTTGGTGAAGGGACCGCCCTTGACTCCGATGGACGGCTGACTGAGAAGGCCGTTAAGTTAATGAAGATTCGCCTTGACGCCGCCGCGGAAGGTGCAGCCTTAGATACCCTTAAACCCGGCATGGATATGGACGCCCTTCCTGTTATGATAACCATACGCTCTATGGCCGGGAGCATTATGGATATACTGGACACGCTGCCTGAAAACTGCACTGAGTGCGGCAAATCCGCATGGAAAACCGAAAACGGGACGCGCATAGTTTGCGGGGCGTGCGGGGCCGACGCGGTTTATAAAAACGGCGACGATTTGATAAAAGAATGGCTGCAAAAGACGCAAGATGAGCAAAAGATAGTATAAACATATGACTCCGAGGGTTGTAATAACGGGCTACGGCGTTGTGACGCCCTTAGGCCCAAACGCTGAAGAGAGTTTTAATCGGGCAAGTGAAGGACAATCCGGTATCAGCATGATCCAGTCGTTTGACACAACGGCAATGCCCTGCCGTATCGGAGGGGAAATAAAGAGGGAACCCTCCCTTGACGCTATCGGGAAGACCCTGCCGTCAAACAGCAAAATTGACATAAGGCGCCTTGAAAAATATACTCCGCGTCCTATTAAATTTATGATAGAGGCAACCGTCGAGGCGGCAAGACAGGCCGGCCTTCACGGGAACATCTCAATCCCCCCTCAGAGAATGGGCGTTGCCCTCGGTTATCATGGAGAAAACCCCTCTGTAAGCGATATGATGTTTGTCCATAAGTTTTATAAAAGCGGCAATAAGTCTAACCCCTGGGATATGAAGGCCCTGTCCAATGCGGGCGGCTATCCGTATTTTAGTTTCTTCCGGAGAAAATCCGACGTGTCAACTGCCCTTCTTGGCGGGATATTTGACTGCAAAGGGCCGAATATATCCATAACGAGCGCGTGTTCGGCCGGGGCGCAGGCCATTGGGGAGGCCGCTGAAATAATACGCGACGGCGCTGCCGACATAATGATAGCCGGAGGCTGTGATTCGGCTCTGAATTTTATGGGATTTGTCGGCTTTGTCCTGATAAAGGCGATGACAGAGAAATATACCGCGCCTGAGAAGGCATCAAGGCCGTTTGACAGAAAACGAAATGGTTTCGTGATGTCAGAAGGGGCGGGAGTGGTAATCCTCGAAGAGTTTGAACACGCGAAAAGGCGCGGCGCCCCGATTTATGCCGAGTTCCTCGGCTACGGCTCAAGTGCCGATGCCTATCGCATAACTGATCCCCACCCAAAAGGCGAGGGGGCAATTCTCTCGATGCAGGCAGCCCTCAAAGACGCCTCGTTGGATGCAGGCGGCATCGATTATATCAATGCTCACGGTACATCCACTATTATGAACGACCAGACTGAAACAGAGGCGATAAAACAAGTGTTTGGCTCTTGGGCGGCCTCAATTCCCATTAGCTCGAATAAATCCATGATAGGACATACTATAGCCGCTGCCGGCGCAATCGAATGCGTCCTCAGTATAATAGGAATAAACAAATCCATCATACTGCCTACGATTAACTACGAAAACCCCGACCCAAAGTGCAACCTTAACTACGTCCCAAACGAGGCCATCGATTGCCCACACAGGAGGGTGCTTTCTAACTCTTTCGGCTTCGGCGGTCAAAACGCCAGCCTTATCATCGGAAAATACGAAGGATAATAAGGTGCGATAATGTTAGACAAAGTCAAAGAAAAGGCAAAGATACTGGTCGTCGAAGACAGCTCTACACAGGCCGTGTTACTGAGACGTATGCTCGAGGGCCATAAATATGACGTAATCACTGCAGATAACGGTTTAAATGGCTGCACAAAGGTGAAGGAACACATGCCATCGCTTATTATCAGCGATGTAAACATGCCGGTTATGAATGGTTATGAGATGTGTGAAACAATTAAACAGACCGAAGAGTTGAAACATATACCCATAATACTGCTTACCGGGTTGTGTAATCCAGAGGACATAATATATGGCCTTGCGTGCGGGGCTGACAATTTTATCATCAAACCATATACCGAGGAGTCGCTGCTTTCAAGAATCGATTATTTGCTGGCAACCTCAAGGATAAGAAAGAGCGACGGCGGCGGTGTTGGAATAGAATTACGCGTAGGCGCCAAGACATATATGATAAACTCTGAAAAGCGCCAGATATTAAACCTGTTGGTCTCCGCATATGAAAAGACAATAGAACAAAACCGGCAGCTGAAAGAAAAAGAGCAGGAATTGACGGTACTTAACGCTGATTTAGAGAGGAGAATCTCTGAAGAGACACTGAAGGGGTTAGAGAAAGAGCAGTTATTGATTCAGCAATCGAAGATGGCAGAGGTGGGAAGCATGATAAACGCCATAGCGCATCAATGGAGGCAGCCCCTTAATGTCATATCTCTGATGGCTCAGGAGATTGAGGAGTCGTACAAGTTCGGAGATCTGAATAAGGATTATTTAATGGAAGCAAAGGATACTATACTAACCCATGTTGACTTCATGACAAAGACGGTAGATGATTTCTGCCGGTATCTGCGTCCCTCTAAAGAGAAAATAATATTTGATATAAAGAAATCCATCGAAGAGGTAGTCCTGATGTTTTCGCCATATTTCCAAAAAAGCGGCATATCGTTGAATTTTGACTTTATCGACGAAAACGTAAGCGCAAGGGGTTACCCTAACGAATTCAAACAGGTCATCCTGAATCTTATCAATAACGCCAGAGATGCGATACTTTTGAAATGCAGAGAGACAGGACAGCCGGCCGAAGGCAGAATAGATATAGGTATCGCCATGAAAAACAAAACGATAAAGATCCGCGTTTCGGACAACGGAGGCGGCATTCCCTCAGATATTATAGGCAGGATATTTGAGCCGTATTTCACGACCAAAGAATCTCATAAAGGTACGGGCATCGGCCTGTACATGTCGAAAACAATAATAGAAAAGAACATGGGCTGGAAACTGAACGTGGCAAACGTTGAAGGCGGCGCTGAATTTGTCATAGAAATTTGACCCGATTTTTCTATTGACATTTAATACCCCGAGGGTATATTATAGTCATATCCAGAAGGCAGCTATAAGCCAAGGCAGCTATAAGCCAAGGCAGCTATAAGCCAGCCACACAGATATAAGGTAGCTGCACCAGCTAATAAAAATCGTAAAGAACCAAGAGGAGGCCATATGATAACAAAAAACATGAAGAGTTTTATGAACATGGCAAGTACGTTTGTGGAGAAAAACAAGAGTGGATGGGATCACGAGGCATGGCTCAATTTCATCTCCGAAGTGCAGAAAAACGGCATGGAAATGTGTGACGATACAAAGTCATGCGCCGGGGCGGTCTTAGAGGCGATGCAGAAGTATTATAAAACCACTATGGAAACAAGTGGCGGAATGGCAAGTAAGATGGCTGATGTATCAGACCTGACGATAAAGTTCCTGAAGGACACCAAGGGCGTGTGGAGCCATCCTGAATGGGAAGCCTACACTAAGGCGATGCAGGAAAAAGGCATGAAGATGAATGAGGAGGCAAAGGCCTATCTGGGTTCGTTATTAGAGGCCTCGAAGCAGTTAGCGTCCTCGGCCGGTATGCGTTAAGATATATACTTAGTTTAAATAAGATTACAAAGGGCTGTCTGCCAGAGGGTGGGCGGCCTTTTGTTTTTTTATTCCGGCCAATGCCTTACCTTTATTCAACCCGGAAACCTCAATAGGGGTAATACAGAAATGTGTTCATAGAAGAAAGAAGATTTGAATCACCCTGAAACAATCGAATCATCCTGAGCCTGTCGAATCATCCTGAGCCTGTCGAAGGATGCTCCTTTACTTCGCATTTCCCCATAAATCGGGCATCCTTCGACAGGCTCAGGATGATTCTTTTAATCAGGATGATTCTTTTTAGATGATGATTGGTATTGATATAGTTGCAGCATAGCATAAATCTCTATTGCGGTTTCCGGGTTCAATAAAACATGCCGATGACCGCCCCTGTCATACATGAAGCTAAAGTGCCGGTTAGTATCGATTTGAATCCAAGGGATATAACTACATCCTTTTTCTCGGGTGCCATTGTCCCTAGTCCGGCTATCAGGATTCCGAGACTTCCAAGGTTGGCAAATCCACACATTGCGTAAAGCATGATAACAGAGCTCCTCTGGCTCAGCGCGCCTTTTGGAAGATTGGCAAAATCTATGTAGGCGACGAATTCGTTTAATATTGTCTTAGTGCCCATAAGTGCCCCCGCGGTTTGCGCCTCTTCCCAGGGTATCCCTATTGTCCAGACAACGGGGGACATGATTACCCCTAATATGCGCTGAAGCGTTACGGGTTTTCCGTAAAAGTCTGGCAGTATTCCAAGTGCGAAGTTTGCCAGACTAACAAGCGCCACAAATACTATAAGCATGGCGATTATGCTTATCAGCAGCTCCACACCGTCTGAAGTGCCTTTGACAATTGCGTCCAGAGAACTCTTGTATATTTGTGGAGCAGCCAGTTCATGGGCTTGTATTTTGCTGGCCGGTGGAACCATGAGCATAGAGCAGACCAAGGCGGCCGGTGCGCTTATTATTGAATGGAGCAGGATTTGGGCGAGGGCATCCGGCAGCACGCGGCTTAATATGCTTGCATAGAGCACCATCACCGTCCCGGCTATCGTTGCCATTCCGGTAGTCATTATGGCAAATAGCTCCCCGCGCGACATATTTTTAAGATATGGTTTAATAAAAAGCGGCGCTTCAACCATCCCGACAAATACGGTGGCCGACGCGCATAGCCCTACTGCCCCGCCAACCTTCATTATCTTCTGTAATATAAAAGAAAACACCTTGACCATGAATGGGAGCACCTTAAAATAAAACAATAACGACGACAAGGCGCTTATCACAAGAACCATCGGCAGTGATTGAAAGGCAAATATAAACGACCCGCCCGGTATTTTCTCCTCAAACGGAAGTTTTCCTCCGCCCAAATATCCAAAGGTGAGCGTAGTGCCGGCCACAGTCGCTTTCTCGATGACCATTACGGCCTCGTTCAGAAAAAGAAAGAAGCTCCTGATAAGAGCGATTTTTAAGGCCAGAAATGCCGTAACTATTTGAAGTAACAGCCCCATAGCTACAGTTCTGAACTGTATCTCCTTCCTGTTTTCGCTGATTGCCCAAACAAAAAGGCAAATCGCCGTAAGTCCGAATAACCCCCTCAGAACATTCATATAGCATTTTTATAACAAAGAATGGGTAGGCTTGTCAAATCTGCATGGCGGCCTAAGGCTTGAGTCCTTATGCTGTCACAAATGGACATTTTGCTGACCCAATGATAAAGGCAATTTCCATGCCGGACAGTATTGGTCCCATCCCCATTATCACAATTTTTGTGCCATTGACAATCAAATTCTGTTTATTTTAGACTGAAAGCAGTGAGATCTTAAAAGAAGCGCTGAGCCGCAAACCGTTATCAGGCGTTGAATCGGGTCTGATGAAGAGCGCGCAGATATATTTGGAACAGCTCTTTTACGTCAAAAGGAATGTCAGAAATATGAAGTTTAGTGAGCTTGTTAGATTGCTGGAAGAAAATGGATTTAGAACTTATAAAGAGAAGGGTTCGATAAGATATTATGGGAAAATAGGCTTTGATAAACTCATCAGAATAGATTATCATGGTGCTAAGGAAGTTCCCACTGGAACGTGCCAAGCAATATTGAAGGCATCTGGCATTAAGTATAAATGAAGTGAGGTAAAATGATAGAATTAGAATATACGCTCATAATAGAAGCAACTGATGAGCCGGATTATTTTGGTTTTTATTCACCTGAGTTAGAAGGATTTACGGGAATTGGCCATTCCATAGAGGATTGTATATATAAAGCGAAGTGGGGAATGAAAGAACATCTGAGATTATTAAAAGACCACGGTCTTACACCCCCACTGAGAAACCATAATCCAAGAATTATTATACAAAATGAGCAGGAAATGTCCGTTGTATAGCGCCAATAAAATGGGGCAGACTTTAAATAGCTTGCCAAGAACTGAGTATTGTGTCCCCTGAATTCCCGTCCAAAGCTGGCCTTCTCCGGCTAAAACTTTGGATTGTGAGCTCTTTTCAGAAGAGCAGGGGGAAAGAAATTATGACGGCGGCATGTGCTAACTTCATATTACCATGTAACCTAGTTATAAGATGAGTAAGCGTCTAAATAACCCCACCCATATATTTCACGTCAAGGTCATCCCTATCGACAGATTGCGGGAGCAGGGATTTGTAATCGTCTTCAGTCTTGGAATATGGCAGTCGTTCAAAGATATAGCGTAAGTATTTATAAGGCTCCAGCCCGTTTGACTTGGCTGTTTCTAT
>JADFYO010000008.1 GCA_015233015.1 Nitrospirota bacterium
GCTTGACTGCCCTTATTCTTATTTCTTCTAACGTTTTATGATCTATTTTCCTGCCGTCTAATTCTCTCATCCATTATTATAACATTTATCATTATTTTATGTCTACATACTTATGTGCTTATTAGTAAATGTACACATTCGAAGGTTACATGCAGTATCAAGAAATATTTTTATAATAATAAAACAGACTTCGAGAAAATATTAATTAAACTAGAAAATCTGGATGAGAAAAAGAAAGATGATGAAACAATAAAAAGAATTATAAGCCTTAAAGAAATATTACGGATTATTAGTCTGGATGATGAGCCTTTTAGTAATCGTGACAATAACTTTAAATTATGTTGGGATTGTGGTGACGCGATTCATACCGTAATTGCACCGCATAAGATAATCACCTGCAATATGCGCCATTTTAAGCCAATCTGTGAGGCTATAGGAAAAGAAGTTCAGGATTATCCTCCCACAAAGAAAAAATAATATTTGTTGTAATTAATAGAAGTATAAAAGATGGTCTTGTTCATAACATTAGTATTCAGCAGCTTAACCTTTCAGGTTTTTCCTTATTTCCTCTTCCTCTTTGCTGAGTTTTTCTGCCATTTCAATATTGCCCATCTCTTTAAGAAGGATGGCGTAGTTATGGAGTACATCGGCGAGATTCGGCAAATATGCAGCGGGGTATTCATTAGATAGTGTACGCCTTATCAAAAGTGCCTCCTTGTAAAGTTGCTCAGCCCCGTCCATATCTCCCATGTCATTAAGCAGGTTGGCAAGATTGTTGCTGGTCATGGCAACATCAGGCATGTATGCGGCAGGGTATTTTTCTGAGAGCGTTCGTCTAATCTGAAGTGCCTCCTCGTAAAGTAACTTAGCCCCGTCCATATCTCCCACGCTCTGTAGCAGAGCGGCAAGGTTGTTGCTGGTACCAGCAACATACGGCATGTATGCGTCAGGGTGCTTTTCTGAAAAGGTTTTGTACATCCGAAGTGCCTCCTCGTAAAGTTGCTTAGCCCCGTCCATATCTCCCATGTCCTGCAACAGGATTGCAAGGTTGTTGCTGATCGCGGCAACATACGGCATGTACGCGTCAGGGTGTTTTTCTGAAAGGGTTCTGTATATCCGAAGTGCCTCCTCGTAAAGTTGCTTAGCCCCGTCCATGTCTCCCATGTCTGAAAGCAGGTTGGCAAGGTTGCCGCAGGTCGGGGCAACATCAGATTGGTAATTATCAGGGTCTTTCCCAGCTCTATTTCTTGCAATTTCTATAGCACTTTCCAAATATTTGATACTATCTCCCCACATCCGTTCTATCCGCCAAAATCCATTAAGGCAATTTGTGATCACTATGTATATATCATGGTAATCTTCATTCGCAAGCAGCAGATTAAGAAACTCAATCAGATGCCCATGTTCTTGTTCCAATAATTTCAAATTGTTCCCGAGTTTTTCCTCGGTGCTTGAGTATTCCTTAACAAAATTATTCCAATATGAAATGAAGGCACGTTCTATTACAGATTTATTCTTATCTTCATTAAGTAAATCTTTCCCGTACTGATGCACGATTGGCAGGAAGCTCCATTTGCCGTTAATAAAACTGAGCAGCGAAGAGGCTTGTATCTCCACTATTAGATTTCTGATTGCCGCAACTTTACTGGTATGCTTAAATAATATTCCATAGCAACTCTCAACCAATGACGTCTCAAAGCCATTTGCGAAAAGTGATAAGGCACGGAATAACCTTTGAGCCGGTTCCGACAATCTCTCATATGACCAATTAAGGCACACCCACATGCTCAAATGCCTTTCAGGAGTTGGTTGACCTTTTAAAATACCGTCTTCCACCTCCATCCATTCGATAGATTGCTTTAACGACTCAGCCGCCTCTTTCCACAAATAGGAATTCATCCTGCTTGCCGCTAACTCAATAGCAAGCGGTATGCCGCTTGTTATCTCAAGTACAGTTCTCACGTAATCAGCGTCAGCTTCAAGCACTTCCCAATTATACATACCACTCAAGAGCCTTATGCGTGCCTCAAGTAATCGATATGAATCGGAAGACTTGAGAAACTCTACTAATTCGGTTTTTCTTCTATCGCCAGAGTTTAGCTCAAATGGTTTTAATTCTGTTACCTTTTCAATGCCGGCTAAATCTATTGATACCCTTGAGGTTACAAGTATCTTTAAATATTCTATGCCAGTAAGCGCGGCGATCAATAGCCTACCCTTATCAGCATCAATGCTCTCGTAATTATCCATAAGAAAAAGAATGGGGTATATTCGACATTTATTCTTTATTGTCGCTATCAGTGCATCAAGATTTTTAACTGATTCATTGGGCAATTCCATAGACTTGGCTATCAAATTAACTATTTGCAAGTCATCAGCTTTGTCATCGAGTTTGTCCATGGCGATGAAGAATATATCATAGTCATCATCAATTTCTGTGCATGTCTTTATAGCGACTGCGGTTTTCCCGACCCCACCAATTCCGCAAATCGTTATAAGTTTATGGTGTTTAATGTTATTCTTTAAATCTTCAATAAATCCATCACGGCCTATAACATCTTTAAGGTGATAAATCGAGGGATAACTACAACTCTTACCATGCGGAGGAACATGGTCAAGTAGCCTGTTATCCCAAAGAAGTTCATATATTTCAACGTTGTCTGCTATCCCCTTAAGTTTTCTTTTTCCCCAGTTGTAAAATTCAAAAGATGGAATGCTACCGACAACTTCCTTTACAGCGCCTGATAATAATATCTGACCGCCAGCTGCCAGCGCCTCAATCCTTGCCGCTATGTTTACACTGTGCCCCTCGTAGTCCACACCATCATCTATAGGATGTACCCTCCCCGTGTGTAGGCCTATTCTTAGTTGAATGGGATTTGACGGGTTTTCAGGATTTGGGACCTGAGCGCTTTCCAGCCCATTAATAATACATGCCGCGGCTCTTATGGCGTCATGAGGCAGCTCAAATACAGCCATAAAACTGTCTCCGATGGTTTTAACTTCACGACCATTATTTTTCATCAAGCATTTTCTAATAATATTATTGTGAGGTCTCCTTACTTCATCAATATAAGTTTTATCACCGGTTTCATTGCCGAGTTTAGTTCGCAGATAGTCTGCAATAATTGTACTATCAACTATATCGGTAAACATAATGGTTATAACGCCATCAGGTATTTTTTCTGCCATGCAGCACACCCTCACTGTTTGAATTCTATTTGTTTATGTCGGCTGTATAGTTTATCATATTTCGATCAAACTAATTATTTATGCTATTTCTCAATCACTCCTATAATGCGCCCCTATGCTGGTTTTTCTTTCTATCGCCGATTTCACTATCAGCTCTGCCGTTTGCAGGATGTTTTTTACTTCATTTTCATACCGCGTCAGATACACGTACTCAGTAACATGCCTGAGGTATTTAAAGACTTCTAACGCCTCATTCAGCGACGCCGCACTCCTGATTATCCCGGCCTTCTCCCACATCACCCGCCGAATTGTGCTCCTTACCTCATCAGGATTGTCGATATGCCCTTGCTGTGCGATATTTATCGACAGATCAGGAATGCTTACCTTCATATCAGACCGCTCCTCTACCGCCGTCCTTCCCGCACGGGCACCAAAGACTAGCCCCTCGAGCAAACTGTTGCTTGCAAGCCTGTTTGCCCCGTGAACCCCTGTGCAGGCCACCTCACCCGCCGCATACAGCCCCTTTATATTTGTCCTCCCGTCAATGTCCGTCCTCACACCGCCCATCATGTAGTGCGCCGCCGGCGATACCGGTATAAGCTCTGTCGTTATATCTATGTCGTACTTTAAGCAGGTCTTGTAAATCCTCGGAAAACGCTCCTTTATATATTCCTTGTCCAAATGCGTAATGTCCAAATATACGTGATGGCTGTTTGTCCTGACCATCTCGGACACTATCGCCCTGGCAACTACATCCCTTGTGGCGAGTTCCGCTTCGGGATGGTATAAACCCATGAATCTCTCTTTATGAATATTTCGTATCACGGCACCCTCGCCCCTTAACGCCTCGCTTATAAGAAACTGAGGCGCCCCTGATGCGTAGAGGCTCGTCGGGTGAAACTGGACGAATTCCATGTAGGACATTACTGCACCCGCACGATATGCCGCCGCCAAACCGTCGCCGGTTGCCACTAGAGGATTAGTAGTTCTCGAATACACCTGCCCTGCCCCACCCGTTGCCAATATCGTAGCACCGGCAAGCACTCCGGTAATCTGCCCGTCCCTCAGCATATATGCCCCGTAGCATCGCCCATCAAAAACGATTAAATCTACAAAGTATGCGAACGAATATTTTTTTATCCGGGGCATCGACATCGCCTTTTTAATCAGCACCCGTTCTATTTCCCTGCCGGTTGAGTCGCCGTGGGCATGGAGAATTCGCCGCCTCGAGTGCGCCGCTTCAAGCGTGAAAATCAAACGCGAGTTCGACTTGTCAAACTCCGCTCCCCACGATATCAACTCCCTGATGCGCTCCGGCCCCTCGTTTACCAGCGTGCGCACCGCCTCATCGATGCAAAGCCCGTCGCCCGCCTTTATTGTGTCCTCGAAGTGTATCCCGATGGTGTCCTCGTCACAAAGGGCAACGGCCACACCCCCCTGAGCGTATTCGGTCGAAGATTCCTTTAGAGTGTCTTTCGTTATCACATATACGCTTCCAGCCTCTGCCGCCTCGAACGCCGCCCTCAGCCCCGCTACCCCGCTTCCTATGACAAGGAAATCCACATGTTCAATTATCACGGGAGAAGCTCGGTAAAATCGTTTATATACGGCAGTGTCCCCGTGAATTCTGTGTCTTCCCTGGAGCTTGCCATGTGTTTTATAAGCACATATTTAATGCCAAATCTCGACGCACTCTCGGCCACTTCATGCGTGTCGTCTATGAACAGCGTCTTGTTTTTGTCAAACCCAACTGCCTTCTGCGCATTTACCCAAAAGCCATCATCCTCTTTCGGGTAGCCCATGTCTGACGACATGATTACCTTATCGAAATACTTCCCTAGTTCCGTGTGTTTCATCTTAAAGGCAATTGTCTTGTAATGGGCGTTTGTGGCAAGGACTACCTGTTTCTTATGAATTCGAAGCGCCGTCAGAAAATCCTCCACATGGGGGTGTGCCTCGAGGAGGTGGCGTACCTGCTCGTTTAAGGCAGGGATATCAAGGTCAAGCTCGTGTGACCAGAAGTCGATGTCCGTCCAGTTTAATGTCCCTTCGCGCGCCTTGTATTTTACGAAGAGTTCCTCTTTTGCAGCCCCAAAGGTAATCCCATGTTTTTCCGCGTATTTCTCAGGCACGAGATGCCGCCAAAAGTAGTCGTCAAAATACTTATCTACCAGTGTGCCGTCCATATCGAGGAGTACATGCGTTATCTCGCTCCACAGTGCCTTTCTGATAACGCCGGCGTTCATCAAATACCCTTTTTTTGACATGCGCCAGGGCATGTGGGCTGGGCGGGGGTATTCGATAAAAACGGTTCGTCTTTGATAAAGTCAATGACCATTTCGGCGATGGTCTTCCTGTATTTTTGAAAAAAGACCATCTCCTTTCTGAGCTGCCCCTCAAGAGCAGCTATTTGCGCGTAGAATGGAGTGCGGTCTATGACGACGGGGAAGTCTTTGCCGCCATGCAGCTCTACAAACTTCTTGCAGCCATCCCAGCGTTGAACTGCCTTACCCGGCTGGCTAAGAGAAGATGGAACCCCATGGACGCGGCATATCAGCGGCCTGTTTTGATACACCACGCACTTGCCGTCAAAATTCAGAGGGCACATTATTCTCAGTGAATCAGTCTTGAAAGGGTTTCTGACAATCTCCATAAAATACGCCTGAGAGCGCTCCGCTATGGTCTCTGCCATCTCTGGGTCCATTATTTGAGACAACCCCTCGGCCAGATAAAAATACTCTATAAGCGTATAGTGGTAAAACACTGTCGTGCAGCAGTTGTCCAGACATCCGGTGCATGAAAATGCCTCTCCAGCCGTTGTGAGATAGCTATTCTGTGACTTAAGGTAGAGCGCGTCGGAGGCATTAAATATCTCAGAGAGTTTACTAATATAAGGTGTGATATCGACAGACATACTACGCTACCTCCTCTATAGAGTTCCCTTGGTGGAGGGTACGCCCTTGGTTTTAGGATTTATAGCGGTGGCGGCGGAAAGCGCCCTGCCAAAGGCCTTAAATATGGCCTCGTATATGTGGTGCGTATCACGCCCGTAGTGAAGCCGTATATGGAGATTAAACAATCCGTGGCCGCTCAGTCCCCTGAAGAAATCCTCAAACAGGGATACCTGTAAATCTTTGAGATAACCGCCCTTGTCCTCTACATTATAAACCAGATATGGCCTGCCGCTTAGATCTATTATTACCTCGGCGAGGCTTTCATCCATCGGGACACTGGCAGTGCCGTAGCGGTTTATGCCATGTTTATCGCCGAGGGCCTTGTTGATTGCATCCCCAAGGGTAATCCCAATATCTTCCATCAGGTGGTGGTAGTCCACGTCCGTGTCGCCTGAGGCATTGATTTTAAACGTGAAGTGCCCGTGTCTCGACACCAAATCAAGCATGTGGTTTAAAAACGGTATTTGTGTGCTTATCTCCGATGTGCCTTGCTCGTCGAGATTCAGCTCTACTGAAACATTTGTCTCAGTTGTTTCTCTTTGTATCTTACATTTTCTCATTTATTTGTCTCCTCAATTATTTTTGATTATTTTATTCAGGCTCGTTATAAATGCGGCGTTTTCTTTCGGCGTTCCTACTGTTACTCTGAAACAGTTGTCCAGTGGCCCGCCCCCGGCAAGTTTCTTTATTAAAATATCGTCCTCTATTAGTTTTTTGTGAAAGATTTCAGCGTTAAGAGAGCCGTTTAATGTCAGTTTAAATAAGATAAAATTGGCGTTGGAAGGATATGCCTCAATGCCCTGAAGTTTAGACAGCTCTGCAAACAGCTTATCTCTTTCGTCAACCACAGAACTGACCGCCTTGTCTATCGAGTGCTCATCCTCGAGTATCCCGATTGCGGCAGCCTGCGACAGCGAGTTGACATTATAAGGCAGCCTTACCTTATTTATCATCTCGATGAGGGGTTTATCGCCAAGCAGGAAGCCCAGGCGCAGTGCGGCAAGCCCGATTTTACTAAGGGTGCGCATAACAAGCAGATTCCTGTAGCGCGGCAGCAAATCGACAAAAGAATCCCCGCGCGGTGAAAACGGCTGATACGCCTCGTCAACTATGACAAGGCCGCCCGCTTTCTCTATAACCTCGATAACCCTTCCGAACGTGAACGAGTTTCCCGTAGGGTTATTTGGCCGCGACAGAAAGATTAGTTTCGGGTTATATTTATCCATGGCCATAAAAGTGGCCTCCATATCGAGGTCGAACCGCTCATCCAGAGGCACCATGATGTAACCCTCGCCAAGTGATTCAGCAATCACCCGGTACATAGAAAACGTGGGCGTGGGAATGAGAACGGGTCCTCCAACTGCGGTAAGCAGATAATAAATAAGCTCGTCCGAGCCGTTACCGTGAAGAATACACTCCGGCTCAACACCCCACTTATAGGCGAGAAACCTCCTAAGGGCAACCGCCTCGGGGTCAGGATACCTGTTAGTAGGGAGCCTGAACTGCCCCAATGGAAACCCATAAGGGCTTTCATTGGCGTCAAGCCTTATCGAGCACGGCGTGGCCTCGATAGTATAGGCCATGAGGGCCTTGATGTTGGGTTTTATCAGGTCTTCGATCACTTGTTCCTCTAACAGGCTGCCGCAAAAAACTTATGGTATAACTTTATTCAATGGGTACTCTACGATACCGGAGGCGCCGGCAGTCTTAAGCATCGGGATAAGGTCCCTGACGCCGCTCTCTCTTATTATCACCTCAAGGGCAGCCCAATCCTTATCCATAAGTTCCGATACTGTTGGAGAGTGCAACCCATGCAGTTCCTTAAGGATTTCCATAATCTTAGGCAGCGCGGCCTTTGGCACATTCATCTTAAGCCCGACGAGTTCCTCTGCGGCCAGAGCACCTTGTAAGAGCATGATAATGTTTTCGATTTTCTTTCTCTTCCACGGATCTTCCCATGCCTTTTTATTGGCGATAAAACGAGTGGTCGATACCAAAATAGGTTCACCAACGATACGCAGATTATTCGCCCTCAGCGACGAACCGGTCTCTGTCAGCTCGACAATGGCGTCTGCCAAAAGTGGAGGTTTTACTTCGGTAGCGCCCCATGAGAAGTCAACCTCTGCCTTTACTCCGCACATTTCCATATATCTTTTTGTGAAACCTACAAGCTCTGTTGCTATACGCTTGCCGTTTAAATCTTTCAACTCCTTGATAGCACTGTTATTTGGCACGGCGACTACCCACTTAACCGGCTTTAAGCCCTCTTTGGCATAGTTAAGCTCAGCGACTGTGTGAACATCGGCGTTTTGCTCAAGAATCCAATCAAGACCAGTGAGGCCGCAGTCCAGAATGCCATTTTCAACATAACGCGCCATCTCCTGCGCCCGTATCAGCATGGACTGAATCTCCGGGTCGTCAAATGTCGGATAATATGACCGGGAAGACACATTAACGCGGTAACCGGCCTTTTTGAACAACTTAAACGTTGACTCCTGAAGACTTCCCTTGGGAAGCCCTAATTTGAGCGCCGTACGTATCTCACCTTCCATAGTAGCCATAGGTGCGACAGCACTTACTGAACTTGTATTCTTTTTCATGGGGGTATTATACACAAACGAAATATTTTTTTCTACGGCTATTTTCAAACCGTCTTTCAGCCAGCCTTACAGGCACAATAAAAAAAATCACTACATACATTTTTTCGATTGACATGTATAACCATGAAATGTTATGTTAACCTGCTTGGCATAGCCGGGCATAATAAGCGCCATATTAAATAGAGTTAAAGAAAAGGGGGTGAATTAATGAAAAAGCTGACAATTATTCTCATGGTCGTATCGCTCTTCGTAATGGTAACCGGAGTATTAGCCGGTGAAAAAATAGTTGGAGTAGTCGATTCAATCGAGAAAAAGGGTGACACCGTTGTATCGGTTACAATTCTGGACGAGAAGGCCGGTAACGCAAAGAAGGTCATCAAATGCGACGCAGGCTGCCAGATCAAGCCGGGCGTAGATAAGGGCTCGAAAGTTACAGCCGAGACTGGTGAAAAAGGAACCACTATCAGAAAGGCAGTTGCAGGCTGCTAATCAGCCTCAATAGGAAAGAAGTTTAAACGGAAAAGAGGGCATTCTTATATAAGGCCGTCTTTTCCGTTTAATACCAGGTTGCAGGCAAATGGGTGATTTGCCAAAAAATCGGCAGAAGAATCCTTTTTGTATAGTTTTTGGGTATAAAAACATCATGGACAGAATATCACGCTTCACAATTCACCGTTAACCATAAACATCACAAGGAGAACTACATCGCTTTATTCAAGGTTATGGATCAGAAATTGGAACAGATTGAGGAGACGACCTTCGCCAACTTGAATATGCTTGAACGCCGAGATCTGCAAAAACTTGTGATCTCCAATCTCTCCTGTTTAGGGGAGGAGTTATTTCTCCTCGCAGAAGAATATGGCGAGTGGGATGACAGCAATCGCAGGATTGATTTGCTTTGTTTAGATAAACAGAAAAATTTAGTCGTCGTTGAGATCAAGCGAACTGAAGATGGTGGTCATATGGAGCTACAGGCGATCCGTTACGCTGCTATGGTTTCCAGCATGACGTTGGACGATGCGGTCACCGCACATCAAGGCTATTTATCCAAAACAGGTGCCACCCAAGCGGCTCAGTCCGCAATTTTAGACTTCTTGGAAGAAGATTCTACCGACGAGATTAAGTTAACCGGAGATGTTCGCATTGTATTGGCTTCGGCCAATTTTTCATCCGAAATAACGACTTCCGTTATGTGGCTGAATAAGCGTGATCTTGATATTGCGTGCATCCGATTAAAGCCATACAAGATTGACGGCAAAGTTCTAATCGACGCGACACAAATTATTCCCCTGCCCGAAGCTGCGGAATACGAAATAAAAATCAAAACACAGGTTCAAGAGACACGGAAAGTACAAACCACGCGAGAAGAGGCGCTACGGCGTTTCTGGACGCAATTTATCGAAAGGTCAAAGGAAAAAACACCCCTTTTCTCTGGTCGCGCACCCCAAAAAAACAATTGGTTGACCGTTGGAGCTGGCAAAGTTGGCTTTTGGATAGAAGTATCGCTAAAGGAAAATCGCGCAAGGGCGAAATACTATATCAAAGGCATCGATAAGGATCGGGAAAGGGCAACAAAATGGAGCAAGGCTGTATTCCAAGAACTCGAAAAACAACGAGAGACCATTGAAAAAGCTTTCGGTGGCACGCTTGAATGGCAGCCTCTGCCCAATAAAATTAGTTGCCAGATCTGTCGAGATTTTGACTACAATTGGCTCTCCGGCGAGCAAGTTTGGACAGAAATACAGGATCGCCTTATCGATGCGGTAATATGTCTCGAAAGCGCGCTGAGACAACCAATAGAAAATCTTCATGTGCAAATATAATAAGCCTGTGCTTGCGAAGCCTTCATGAGGCGGCCTACTAAAATCACAGAGGTGCTTTCGCGGTTTCGTCGGCAAAGCGGATACGGAGTCATTAATACTATACAAAAAGACTATGGTGCGCTGTTTTCTAAAAAAAGAGCTTGCAAATTGGTGATAAATATGTCAGCATATAGCAACGAGAGATCTGTGGCTCATCTTATAGGGGTAAGTGCGGCACGAAGAGATTGATTGAGACATTTCCCGATGATGTGCAGGCTGGTATGTTGAGATGGACAAATTAGGTTTTAATGTTGAGAACATTTCAAAGGGTTTTTCGCCCCTTTAATAAATATAACATCAGGGGGGTCATTTGACTTTACCAAAGAGCGAGATTGCCGAATTTTGCAAGCGGCATCATATTCTGAAACTGTCATTGTTTGGGTCATACCAGCATGGCACTTTTAGGCCGCAGAGCGATATTGACCTTCTTGTCGAGTTTGAGCCAGAACATATACCCGGTCTTATAACCCTATCGGGTATGGAGATAGCGTTGAGCGAAATTATCGGGCACAAAGTGGACTTGAGGACGCAAGAAGATTTAAGCCGATACTTTCGTAAGGAAGTGGTCGAATCGGCAGAGGTGCAGTATGTGCGGCAGGGATGATAAGATTCGGATGCGTCATCTGATAGATGCTGCGAAGGAAGCCGTTTCATTTGCACGAGGCAAGACGAGGAGGGCACTGGATAACAATCGTATGCTGACGCTTTCCCTCGTCAAAGACATTGAGATTATAGGCGAGGCTGCAACGAGTATTTCAAAGGATTGCCGTGAAAAATATCCTCATATTCCGTGGAAGAGCATCGTCAATATGAGAAACAGGCTCATTCATGCCTATTTCGATATTAATCTCGATGTCGTTTGGCAGACTGTTACAGTGGATGTCCCGTCTCTCATCGTCGAATTCGAAAAAATACTCATCAAGAATTAGGCATTTGGCTGTCCCTTAGTGCCAGTGGCAAAAAAACTCTTTGGCGGGACAGACCTATACCTCGTTAAAACTCCGCTTGCGTTTCCGCAACATTATTCAAAATGACGATGGTTACTTCTATGCCTGCACTTTATACCAAGTTGCGTTCATAAAAGTAAGAAAACTTGAATCATCCTGAGCCTGTCGAAGGATGCTCCTTTTAGTCTCATTTCCCAATAAATCGGAAATCCTTCGACAGGCTCAGGATGATTCTGTTAACAGGATGGTTTTTATTCATATGATTGCAACTTGGTATTAGTATAAATTTGTTTAGGATAGGAAATCGTCAAACAGGGATTTCGTATATGCGGTATTTCTTATACAGCGCGCCGCCTATCATCTCGATAAGCCGCTGGACTGGTATGTTGTCTTCTAAAATCCAGGAAAATTCTACCCTTTCTATCTTGTGCTTTTTGCAGCCCTTAAACGCCTCGCGAAACAAAAGCCCGTCAACACCCTTGTTCCTGAATTCGGCCTTCGTACCGAGGAGCATAAGGCGGGCGTCCCTGATTTTTTTCGATAAATAGAGCGCCTTCGCTATCGTAATAGGATTCATCTTTCCACCCATATGCCTGAGGACAAAGTTGGCGTCGGGAATAAGACCGAGGAAACCAACCGTTTCAGAGCCGTACTCGGCAATCACAACAGTCTCGGGATAGATAATCTGCTGCATCTGCTTTCCCGTATAGACTATCTCCTCATCGGTCATCGGGATAAATCCCCAATTTGCCTTCCACGCCGCATTATATAAATCCTTAAACTTCATCAGGTCGTCAATCAGACCCTTCATAGAAATAATCCTGGCGGTTATACCGCGTTTTTCGGCAACCGCGGCGGCACGATAGACCTTCTCCGGCATTACATCTGGGACATCCGCGATATAGGCATAGAGGTCTTTTACCTTTTCCATAGAGTATGAGCGCACTAAATCATTGTAATATGAAGGATTATACGGCGTCATAATCATCGGAGGGAGATTAAAACCGTCGAGCAAAAAGCCGCATTCCTCGTTGGTCGAGAAACTCATCGGGCCGCGCATGACCTTGAGTTCAGCGCGTCTGAGATCTCCCCTTACGGCGTCAAGCAAAGAGGCTGCCACATGGGTGTCGTTAATGCACTCAAAAAATCCAAAAAACCCGGCGCCGTCGCCCTGAAATTCAAGATGGCGGCTGTTTATGATCGAGGCAATCCTGCCCACGCAGTTCTTTTCACCGTTGGACTTGCCTCTGAAAGCCATATAGTATTTTACTGTTGCAAATCCGAGAAATGGGTTGTCTTTTGAGAAGTGATGCTTTAAGTCTTTAGTAAGTTGAGGGCTGTATAATGGGTCACCCGCGTAAAGGCGCAGCGGAAGTTTAATAAAGATTTCCAGCTCCTTAGGATTCGTTACCGCTGCAATCGTCACAGGCTCAGACATTATATAACTCCTAACTCTTTCCCCGTCTTATAAAACGCATCGAGGACGATGTCCAGATGCTCGTCCGTATGAGTGGCCATGTAACTGGTTCTGACGAGGGCCTTGCCGGGGGCGACTGCCGGGCTGACGGCAACGTTTACGAATACGCCCCTGTCCTGAAGCATCATGGCCATTTTGAAGGCCAGGATATCGTCGCCAACTAAGATTGGGATTATCGGGCTTTCAGTAAGACCAACCTGAAATCCCATGGCTTTAAATCCGCTGAGCACTTTATGCGTATTGCGCCATAGGGCCTGAATCCTCTCAGGTTCGCTTTCGATAATGTCAATTGCGGCGCTTACTGAGGCAACCGAGGCAGGGGTTGGGCTTGCACTGAAAATCAGCGGCCTCGCAAAGTGCTTTATGTAATGAATGATGTCCGCGTCTCCGGCGATAAAACCGCCAATAGAGGCAAGAGACTTGCTGTATGTGCCCATAATCAGATCAACTTCATCTTCAAGGCCAAATTTTTCTGCCGTGCCACGTCCGGTCTTTCCAAGCACGCCTATGCCGTGGGCGTCGTCTATCATAATTCTCGAGCCGTATTTTTTTGCAATCCTCACAAGCTCAGGAAGGTTTATGATATCTCCTTCCATGCTGAATACGCCGTCAACCACGGTAAGCGTACCCTTGTCCTGTGAGTCTATCAGCACACGCTCATAGTCTTCCATGTCGTTGTGCCGGAACTTCCTTACACCGCCGTAAGAAAGGCGGCATCCATCGATTATGCTGGCATGGTCAAGCTTGTCGAGAACGACAACATCGTCCTTGCCGACCAGCGCCGATATAACGCCAAGGTTTACCTGAAAGCCCGTCGTGAATATCAACGCGGCCTCCTTGCCGATAAACCGCGCCAGTTTTTCCTCGAGCTGGACATGAATATCGAGCGTACCGTTTAAAAACCTTGAGCCGGCACATCCTGTGCCATATTTCATAGTGGCCGCAATCGCAGCCTCCTTGACCTTAGGATGGTTCGCCAGACCGAGATAATTGTTTGAACCAACCATAACGACCTTCCTGCCATCCATAAGAACAACAGGGTCCTGGGCGCTTTCTATCGGCCTGAAATAAGGATACAGACCCGAAGATATGTAGCCCTTCGCGAGATCAAAACGATAGCATTTATCGAATATGCTCTTTGTCACAACCATTTGTGTATCTTGTACCAGTTTGCCGTCCACTTAATACCTTCCTTTAAACAGACTTTAGGGTCAAAATCGAAATCCTTCACGGCTTCGTCGCTGTTGCAAACCCAATGGGTGAAGTTTAACTCCCTGATCTTGTCCGAGTTGATTATACTATGTTTTGATATCTTTTCGGAAATGCTTGCAATGGGATGCATAAGAAATTTCGGGACCTTTACCTTGAGATAATGGCAGTCTAGTTCTTCGGCTATAGCGTTTGCGATGTCACAGTTACTATAGATGTTACAGTCCGAGAGATAGTAGGTCTTTCCTATAGTCTTATCTGTGTTAACGACATCTGCGATAGCCCTTGCGAGGTCCTCGACATAGATCATTGAATAGTAAGATTCGCCCCAGTGAGGGAATACCCCATGCTGAATCATCTTAAATACGACGAACATGTCCTTATCCCTGGGGCCATATACGGCAGGCGGACGAATAATCGTCACAGGGATATCGTCTTTGTACCTGAGTACACATTGCTCACCCTCGAGCTTACTCTTCCCATAGTCCGAGACAGGCTCAGGTTCGCTGGAAGCATCCTGGGGAACTCCATTCCTGCACGGCCCGGTAGCCGCGAGTGTGCTCAAATTAACAAACCTCTTGATTTTCTTATTGTTTTTAGCCACCATATCGATAAAAGAGGACGTGCCCCTCGCGTTCGTACAATAGAATTCAGCGGGGGACGACGCCTTCGTAAGCCCGGCAAGATGAAATATATAATCAAAATCGCCAATACAATCTTTCAGCGAATCAATGGCCCGGCAGTCGCCCTCGATAAGGGTAACCGGAAATCCCTCTAACCATGACTGCATTGACGTGTTGCGAATGAGACACGAGACATTGTATCCCCGCCTGATAAGTTCCTCGACCAGATGGCTGCCAATAAAACCTGTTCCGCCTGTCACAAGGGCATTCATATGGAAGCCTTTCCCATTTTATCGAAAATATCCCTTTTAAAACGAGGGTTTTCCGTTACACAAGCATGACACTGTTTTCGATAGTCGACCATAGAAGGCTATTATAACCGATTTGCAATTGTTTTTTCCTGAAAATTATTGAGCATGTTAATAAAAAATACTATCTTATCAGATTAAGACAAATTATGACAAAAAAACCGCCGCCCAATAATGGGCGACGGTTTAGGGGAGGAACGAGGCGCTTATGTTTTTATGATAACACAAACGAAACTGCTTGTCAAGCTGTAGTAGGCAAATTAATTAAAATTGTCTTTATCATATGATATTATGATTACAATTATCAGGTAGCCTTATAATTACAGCGTTATGTCCTGTACTCGGCGTTGATTTTTATGTATTCTTCGGTCAAATCGCAGCTCAACACCTGCGCCGACGCCCTGCCCATTTTAAAATTTACGGTAATCACCACGGTGTCAGCCTTTAACTGGAGCGCGGCTTCCGCATCATTATTAGTTGTCAGCCCGTTTTTAACCACCATGGCGCTGCCAAAGAATATATCTACAGTATTTGGGTCGAAATCAACACCGGCGTGCCCGGCAGCGGCAATAACCCTTCCCCAGTTAGCGTCACAGCCGTAAACGGCGGTTTTAACCAGCAAAGAACTTGCGATTGCCCTGGCTAGTATTGACGCGTCGTGTTCAGATTTAGCGCCCTTAACCAGCACCTTCATTGCCTTGCTGGCTCCTTCGCCGTCTTTTACTATCATTTCTGCAAGCCTCATCAGGACTTCAGCGAGGGCTTTTCTAAAAACTATGCCGGAATTTCTATTGCCTGAGCGTATGGGCGCATTTCCGGCAAGTCCATTAGCAAGTACTATGACGGTGTCGTTGGTACTCATATCCCCATCGACTGTGATACGGTTAAAGGAGTAATCGTTGGCCGAAATAAGCGCCTCATCGAGGGCGTCTTTTGTGATAGAGGCGTCTGTCAGGACAAAGCAAAGCATTGTAGCCATGTTTGGACAAATCATGCCGGCGCCTTTTGCAATTGCGGCGATAGTGACGGCCTTACCGGAGATATTAATCTGTGCCGAGGCTATTTTAGGAAACGAGTCGGTGGTCATAATAGCCCGCGCGGCATCGAGAAGTGTTGAATTTCCCATTGTTCTTGCGGCTTCAATGATCTTTGAAAACATACGGTCAATCGGCAGCGGTGTACCGATGACGCCGGTTGAGGCTATAAAGACCTCGGTCTCGGGGCAATCCAGCTCAATTGATGCGGCAAGGGACATCTTTACAGCGTCTTTTAATCCACGCATGCCTGTACAGGCGTTGGCGTTACCGCTGTTAGCGACAATCGCCCTACCCTTACCGCCTTTAATCCTTTCAATATCCAGCAAAACCGGGGCGGCCTTAACGAGATTAGTGGTAAACACACCGGAGGCAACGGCGCAGACGGTCGAATATATAATAGCGATATCCTTTCGGCCCGGCTTTTTCACGGCCGCCTCTGCGGTGGAGATTAGAAAACCTTCCGGCATATGGTATTCGATTTCGGACATGTATCATTATACATCTTTTCTGTTATCAAGGCAACCCCACTGGCGGGCTGCCCTTCCCGCATGAAAGAGAAGACGACGCCTGAAAAAAATAATTTCACCCCCGGCCGGGTTTTACAAAAAAAACTATTTACATGGCCGCCCTAAATGTTTATACTACTGAAGCCGTTAAATAGCGCGCGTAACTTAGTAGTGCGCACGTAGCTTGATCGAACGCGTATAACTTTTAGAGGAAAAATCAAATGAAAACAAACCGCTCAAGACGATTACTATCTATACTGCTTATATTTTCATTCATGTTGTCATTAGACTATCCTGTTTATGCCGTGGCTGCACAGACACAGGACACTGGTACTAAAACCGCGTCTGCGCCTGCAGCGCCCGTTGTCTCTCCAGCCCCGGCCACAGAGCCTCTCGTTATTTCTATAGAGATAAAGGGCTTGAAGAGAATAGAAGAAGGGGCCATAAAGTCCAAGCTCTCGCAGAAAACGAATCAACCCCTTTCACAGGACAAAATATCCGAAGACGTAAAAACCGTATACAGGCTTGGATATTTCGACGACGTCAAGGTAGAGACGGAGTTTTTCGAAGGAGGCCTTAAGGTCATCTACATAGTAAAGGAAAAACCTACGATAACCAGAATTATATTTTACGGCAACGAGGAATTAGACGATAAAAAGCTCAAGGAAAAGGCCACCGCTACGGCAGGCTCAGTAGCGGATAATACGCTTATTCAGGAAAATGTAAAGAAACTAAAGGATCTGTATGACAGCGAAGGCTATTACCAGGCGGAGATTTATCCAATAATGCACTACGTCAGAGAGGGAGAGGTCACTCTGACATTCGATATTAAAGAGGGTCCGAAGCTGAAAGTACGCAACATAGAGATAACCGGAAACGAGCACATACCCACCAAGCAAATTAAAAAAGTGCTGAATACCTCCAAGTGGTGGATATTCTCATTTTTCGATGGCAGCGGCTTTGTAAAAAAGGATGCCCTCGACGAAGACGTCTATAATATCCAGAACCTCTACATGGACAGCGGATATTTAAATGTTAAGATTGCCGAACCCAAAGTGATAGTCAACGAAGACGGCATTACCGTGCGGTTTGATATAAGCGAGGGCCGCCAGTATAATCTGGAGTCTGTTAATCTGGTTGGCAATACTGCCTTCGACAATGAGACACTCTCAAAACTCATCGTTATGACGCCGGGAACCATCTTCTGCAAAGCGTTGCTTACCAGGTCTATAGCCGGCATAACCGACTACTACATGGAAAGGGGCTACGCAACGGCCTCGGTAAACCCCGGAATATTCCCAAACGAAGCCGCTCTAACCGTAAGGGTTGACCTGAAGGTAGAAGAGGGCAAGGTTTATAAGATCGGGACGATAGAAATTTCCGACAACACGAAAACACGCGACAAGGTTGTAAGGCGCGAGATAGCTATAGACGAAGGAGATACCTTTGACAATAAGAAAATAAAACGCAGCTTACAAAACATAAAAAATCTGGACTACTTTGACACAGTCGATCTGTCGCCAAAACCACAGCCTGATTCTGACATTGTTGACGTAGATATAAAGGTAAAGGAAAAGCAGACGAGCTTTATAAGTGTGGGCGGCGGTTACAGCTCGACAGACCATGTAATAGGTATGGTGCAAGTGACGATGCCAAATCTCTACGGCACGGGAGACTACCTGAAAGTAGCGGCGGAATTTGGCGGGGCATCGCTTTACGAGTTAACGTATAAAGACCCGTGGTTTCTGGATAAACCATATATGTTAAGCGGAAGCATTTACAGGTCGGACAAAACGTATGTCGATTACGGCTACAGGGCAACCGGTATAATCATAGGGATAAGCAAGAGATTCTGGGAATATTGGGAGGCAGGAATTGCCTACCGCTTCGAGCAGGACGATGTCCACGACGTACAAAACACGGCCTCTCCGCTGATACTGGAACAGCAGGGATACTCGACGACAGGTAGTATCAGCCCGTCCATAGCGCGTGACACGAGAGACAACTTCATAGATCCCTCTACCGGCTCGAGAAACAGCGCGTATTTTAGCTTCGCGGGTGCTTTGGGAAGCAATCATTTCATAAAAACCGGAGTTGACTCCCTATGGTTTTGGCCATTTATAGGCCCAACCACCTACTCATTCAGGGCAAGATACGGTTTTGCTTCAGGTTATGGCGGACACCAGCTGCCAGTGTATGAGAGATTCTACGTAGGCGGCATATCTTCAGTGAGGGGAGTTGCATGGGGTAATGCCGGACCACGCGACACTGACGGCACATTCATAGGTGGAACCAGCCAGTTATTGGTGAACAACGAAATTATCTTTCCAATATTCCCGGAGATAAAATTGAAAGGCGTATATTTCGTGGACGTCGGCTCAGCCTTCGGAGATGGTGTAACGATATCGGATGTTAAATATACCACGGGTGCCGGGGTGCGGTGGATATCTCCTTTTGGCCCGATACGCCTCGAGTATGGAATTAACCTCAGAAGAACAAATGGGGATGCTCCGGGTAGATTTGAATTTTCTTTCGGGAGTTTCTTTTAATCGGGAGGCTCCGCAACTTATTGCTAAATTTGGACTAAATCAGGTATCATAGGTGTGCAGTATCATATATAGATACTGAAAAATACTTAGGAGGAAAGAATGAAGAAAGTTTCGATGGTGTTGGTGTTGGCCGTTGCCCTGGTATTTGCCGCTACGGTGGCAAAGGCTCAGCAGAACGGGCAGAATGTAAAGATCGGTTTTGTTGATATACAAAAGGTGATAAACGAATCTGAGCCAGGGAAAAAGGCAAAAGAGGCGTTGGAGGTCCACATAAAGGGTCACCAGGCTAAAATCGAGGAGAAGGAAAAGGCAATCGATGCAATGAAGGCCGATTTAGAAAAAAAGGGCGCGGCCCTTTCCGAAGAGGCAAAAAAGAAAAAGCAGGATGACATGCAGTCTATGATCAGAGATTTAAAGAGAATGGCGGCAGAGGCTCAGGAAGAAGTAAGAAAAAAAGAAGCCGACCTCACGAAAGATGTCTTTAGCGATATCAGGAACATAATTCGCCAGATTGGAAAGGATGATGGATATACGGCGATAATGGAAAGCGGCCCTGTTCTGTATTCCGGTGAAGGCACCGATGTCACAGATAAGATTGTAAAGAAACTAAACGATCTGAAGAAAAAATAGCCGGCTGTATGAAGCTCATTGAGATATCCGATATGTTGGAAGGCCGCTTAACAAGCGGCCACGACATAAAGATTGATGGGGCATGTGGCATTAACGATGTCGAAAACGGCCAAATCACATATCTCACAGATCTAAAACTCACTGCTAAACTAACAAGCTCACAGGCAAGCGCCGTGCTGGTCAGGCGCGAATTCCCTGAGATAAGCATTCCTCAGGTCGTTGTATCAAATCCCGCTCAGGCGTTTTCAAAACTTCTCAGGGTGTTTTACACAAAGCAATACAAGGCGCTGGGCGTAATGAATGGGGCATATATCTCAGAAGGCGTAACCCTTGGCAAAGACATAAGCATCTACCCGGGGGCATATATCAGTCATGGAGTTATAATAGGAGATAAAACGGTCATTCATCCGGGTGTTTATATAGGTGAAAATACGGTTATCGGCCAGGAGTGCGTAATTTATCCTAATGTGGCTATACGCGAGGACATAAGAATAGGCAGCAGGGTTATAATCCAACCCGGTGCGGTGATAGGTTCAGATGGTTTCGGCTATGAAATGGACGGAGGGCGGCACGTAAAAATCCCTCAGATAGGTTCTGTCATAATAGAAGACGATGTGGAAGTTGGCGCAAACACGACCATAGACAGGGCAACCACAGGTGCTACTGTAATTGGAGCCGGAACAAAAATAGACAACCTGGTACAAATAGCCCATAACGTAAAGGTTGGCAAAAACTCGCTCATCATCGCCCAGGTGGGCATTGCCGGGAGTTCCACGTTAGGCGATTATGTCATTCTTGCCGGGCAGGTAGGTATTAAAGACCACATAGAGATTGAAACAGGCGTAATAGTGGGCGCGCAGTCCGGCGTAATGGATAATCTAAAGAAGGGTTCATACATGGGTTCACCCGCCCTTCCCGCTTTGCAGCACAAGAGGTCGTTGATATTGTTTGCGAAACTGCCGGAGCTTAATGAAAGAATAAACAAAATAGAGAAACAACTGGCTGAGATGAGCAAAGGCGCAAAGATCTAAGGCCCGTTTATTATAAACGGTTTAATAATATACGCCGGAGGACATGCGATTATGATAAACATAATGGAGATATTAAAAACGCTTCCACATAGATACCCCTTTTTGATGGTCGATAAGGTAATTGAACTGGTGCCTGGCGAAACTGCCGTCGGGGTAAAAAACGTAACGATAAACGAACCTTTTTTCCAGGGCCACTTTCCCGGCAATCCCGTAATGCCCGGAGTGTTAATCGTTGAGGCACTGGCACAGGTTTCCGGCATATTAGCCTTTAAATCGGGGATAGAAGGCAACACCGTTTATTTTATGAGTATAGAGAAGGCCAAATTCAGAAGGCCCGTGCTGCCTGGCGACAGCCTGAAACTTATGGTTAAAACCGTCCAAAAACGCGGCAAGGTTTGGAAATTTTCAGGCAGGGCAACAGTAGAAGAAAACACAGTGGCAGAGGCCGAGTTCACAGCAATGATAACCGATACAAAAGACCTCGCCGGCGTGGAGGTCAAATAACTATGCAGATACACCCCTCAGCCATCGTCGGCTCAGATACGGAAATCGACGAAGAGGCCGTCATCGGGCCGTTTTGCATCATAGGCGATGGCGTTAAAATAGGAAAAGGCGCGCGTTTAATCTCAAACATCGTAATCGATGCACACACAGAAATAGGCAGTAACTGCGTTATCCACCCTTTTGCCGGTATTGGGTTTCCGCCCCAGGATTTAAAATACGATGGGAGAAAAACCGGAGTTAAGATCGGCAGCGACACAATAATCAGGGAATACTCGACAATCCACAGGGCATCGGTAGCTGGTGACGGCCTGACGGAAATAGGAAACGGCTGTTTCATCATGGCATACGTACATATTGCCCACGACTGTAAAGTGGGAAATCATGTAGTGATGGCAAATGCGGCCACTCTGGCCGGGCATGTCGTCGTTGAGGACCACGCGGTCATAGGCGGCATTGTGGCTGTTCATCAGTTTACAAGGATAGGAGCTTACTCGATGGTAGGCGGCTTCAGTGGAATTGGGCAGGATGTCCCGCCGTTTACAATTGCCTCAGGGGCCAGGGCAAAACTCTACGGCCTCAACAGCATTGGGTTAAAACGAAAGGGGTTTTCTGACGAGCAGATTCAAAATCTGAAAAAGGCATATAAAATCCTCTTCCGAGACAAGCACACATTAAAAGAAGCGATAAAACAAGTCGAACATGAACTGGAAATGACCGGTGAGATAAAGATGCTTATTGAATTCATATCGAACAACAAAAGGGGAATATGCCGCAAGACATCGTGAAGAGAACCATCGGCTTAATCGCTGGCATGGGCTACTTGCCTATGGCGGTTGCCGAGGAGGCGCACCGGCAGGGTTATAAGGTGTTTGCGGTGGGGCTTGAGCCAGTGGTTGACGAGGTACTCAGGGACAATGTCGATGAGTTCACCCTCGTAAACGCGGCCAAGCTCGGCGCGTTGATAAAGACACTGAAAGGTGCAGGCATAACCGAGGCCGTTATGGCGGGAAAGGTGCCCAAATCCCTTCTATACAAAAACAAGACAATGCCGGATATGAGAGCGGTGTCTTTTCTGTTAAAATTAAAAGACCATAAAGACGATTCTATCCTCAGGGCACTGGTCGAAGAATTTGCCTCTGAAGGCATAACTATGCGCAACATAACCGATTTTACATCAGGCATGATAACCCCTGCCGGCCTTTTGACAAAAAAGGGTTTATCTAAGGATGAGCAAAAGGACATCGATTTTGGCTTTCCGCTTGCGAAGGAAATGGGACGGCTTGACATAGGGCAAACCATAGTGGTGAAGGGGCGCGCCGTCATGGCGGTCGAGGCAATCGAGGGAACAGACATGGCTATATTAAGAGGCGGCGAACTGGCAGTATCGGGCGCGGTCGTAATAAAGACCAGCAAACCGTCACAGGACAAGCGTTTTGACTATCCTGCCGTCGGTCTCGATACAATAGCCTCGATGAAGGCCGTAAAAGCCAGAGTCCTTGGACTGGAGGCAGGCAACACCCTGATAGTACAAAAAGACGCGGTTATTAAGGAGGCCCAGGGCGCTGGAATTTCAATAATAGGGATCGAATTTTAATTATATTTAATTACTAAAAAAAAATTATATCAATAGCGGTTTAACCTCTTTTTTTCGTTATCAGGGAGTCTTAATATAATTATGGAAGAACAAGAAGACTATCTTGCGCGTTTCATAGAAAGGTGCTCAAAAAGCTCCGGCAGCAGCGGTCATGATGAAATCCTCAGGGGTAATTTGACCGTTTTAGTTTACGAAGGGTTTAAGGTAATCCTCTTTGTAATTCATCACTGGCTGAAGACTGCCGATGGGACTGTTGAAATCAACCATAATAAACTCAAAGAGATTCTTGAGGACTTTGGCATATCGAGAGGACTTAACCCCGATGAGACGCGCGAGGCGGCAGAGATTATCTGCGAAACAATCGACGGCGAAAACATACACGCCATAATAAACGAGATAGTTATGAACTTCAACGACTACACGCCAAATAATACGCATATAACCTATGCGTATGACCGGCTTGAGAAGGCGTGGGACATACTTGGGGACAAGCGGAGGGCCATAGAGTATGCTATTATGGTGCTTGAAATAGATCTAAAGACATACGGGGAGTCGCACCCGTCGATTGCCGACCGATTCAACAACATTGCTCTGGCGCTATGCCGGATAGGCAGTTATGACAAGGCTGTAGATTATTTCGGGAAGGCGTTGCACGTAGATCGCGCGCTTTATGGCGAGAATAGCCAGCGCGCGGTCTCCCGATACAACAACATAGGGATGGCATTAAGGTCAGCCGGGCAGGCGTCTAAGGCCATAGAATACTATGAAAAGGCTTTGGAGATAGATAAAGTCCTCTTAGGCGGCACACATCCGGCCGTCTCGATGCTCTACAACAATATAGGGCTTGCGTGGGGAGTGCTTGGCAACGCTCAAAAGGCGATTGAATATTATAATATGGCTATTTCCACAATGGGTGGGCGCTCTGGACAACAGACCACAGACATTGCCGCGATATACAGCAATATGGGGCTGGCGTGGCGGGCGTTGGGACAAATCGATGAGGCGATAGAGTGTTATGAGAAGGCGCTGGAGATAGATATAAAAATCTATGGCCAGGGCAGTGTAAACACGGCGAGGGATTATACAAATCTTGGCATGGCGTGGAGCACTCAAAGGGACTTTCAAAAGGCGCTGGACTACTACACCCACGCGTTGGAGATAGACATAGAAAACATGGGGGAGCACCATCCCGACATAGCGGTTGACTATAACAACATAGGGATGGCGTGGTGCTCGATGGGGTTTATATATAAGGGGATAGAGTACTACATGAAGGCGATAAAGATAGATGTGAGCGTCTATGGGGAGGACCACGTCTCGGTAGCCATAAGATACAACAACCTGGGGCTGGCGTGGAGGGAGTTGGGGGAGCTTCAGAAGGCGATAGATTATTATGGGATAGCACTGAAAATTGATACGCGCGTAAATGGAGAGAACCACCAGAGCGTGGGAAGGGATTTAAACAACCTGGGCGCGGCATGGAGCGAGATGGGCGACAAAGAAAAGGGCCTGCAATATTATAAAAGGGCACTGGAAATTTTCACCGAAACCTATGGCCCTGAGCACCCTAATACAGTAACAGTCAGAGAGAATTTAAAATCTTTGAGTTGATACAGGCATCCCCCTGTTCAGTGCCTTGTTAATGCCGGGGAAATTAAATTATAATATATGTAATACATGTAAGGAGGTTAAGATGGCCAAAACATTAAGTGTTCGGGTTTCAGATATCATATATGACAGGCTTAACAGTCTTTCAAAAAAGACAATGAGGCCAAAGAGTTTTTATTTAAACGAGATGTTACAAAACTATATAGATGAATTTGAAGATGCGTATTTAGCGTGGGAAACTTTAAACGACGCGAATACGAAGTATTATACATCATCAGAGGCAAGGAAAAAACTTGGCATAGGGTCTGTTAACTGAACTGTGTCAAGCCCGGATTAGCCCTTAACTTATTCTGATATTACATTTTATTCTACGTGCAGCTCTATGCGGAGTTCGGCTCCTCCGCCAATGTCTCTGACAGTCAGCCTGCCGCCCAACCTGCTTTCAATTATTGTCATGGACATGTATAACCCTATACCGGTGCCTTCCTGTTCCGGCTTGGTCGTGAAATAAGGCTCGAATATCCTTTCGATTATGTCAGGTGGAATACCCCCGCCGTTGTCGCTTATGGTTATTATCAGTTTATTGTCTTTCTTTGTGAGACTGATATTTATTATGCCCTCGATCTTTTCAGCCAACGACAAGATCGCATCCCTGGCGTTGTTTATCAGGTTTAATATTACGTGTTTGAACTCATTCGGATAACCTGTTATTTCATAATTATCAGGCGAATCCCCTTTATCGAACAAGATTGTAATATCTTTTCTTTTTAACATCTTTTCATTCATAAATAGTATCTCTTCTATGGCTTTTGCCAGGCTAAACCTGACTTTACCTTTTGAAGGGCTTAAGAAACTTCTGAAATCGTCAACGGTTTTCGTCATAAATTCTACCTGTTCCAAAACGCTTACAACCGCTTTATTTATATATTCCCTGTCAACGCCTTCATATTCGTAGGCGTCTTCCAGGTCCTGGGCGATTAAACTGATAACATTCAGAGGCTGCTTCCACTGATGGGCTATAAGGGTAATCATCTCTCCCATGGTTGCCAGTTTGGATTGCTGAACAAGGATTTGCTCTCGTTTTAACTTGTTTCTTATCTCCTCATGTACCATTTTCTCGAGGTTCTGAGCCACCTCTTCCATCATTTGTTGTGACATCCTTAACTGTTCCATTTCTCGTTTGCGAACCGTAATGTCCCTGATGACGCCAGTCGAACCACCGGCAGTCTTTTTTGGCTTTATCAGCCCAAGAGTTCCAGAAAACTCTTTCTCCATCGATACTTCATTGATTTCATAGACGCCGCTGCTATTTATCTCTCCAACTATTACCTCTCCAACTATTATATCGGAGCTGGCGCTTATGACAGAGCTGCCCTTATGCCTCTTTTTCACAATATGGAGTTCCAATCCAAATGTGCACCTCGCACCAGTCCTCCTTTCGTCAAATAATTTTGGAGGGCTGTTTGGGTCAGTTCGATTTGACAAGACTATGGAACGGCTTACAAGTCCCACATCCTCCGGCGATACTATTATGCTGAAATGCTGTCCTAAAAGTTCACCCGGCTCATATCCAAGCATGGTTATTGCATTATTGACAAATGTAAAAATCCCGTCTTTGTCAACCATATATACTATGTCAGGGATAGTTTCTAAAAGGGTTCGATATCTCTCTTCCGATGCCTGTAGTCTTAGAAGGTTTTCTTTTTGACTGTATGTGATTTCCCAATTAAATATCTTCAATATATTTATAATGCTGAAAGCGAGAACCGCAGCAATGCCTGCCCTGAATACCTGAACGGGAATCCCCACAACTTTCAAAAACGAATCGGTGTTGAGAATATCAGCGGGGAAAAAATCCACCCTGTTAACAACCAATCCTCCCAAAATCGAATATATAAAAAAGGCCGCGCTTGTTATAAAAAAATATTTTTTGACATTTATTCTTGACAACATCTTCTTGTCACACCGGTAATATGAATAAAAACCATACGCTGTCATAAACGACCCCATAAACCCCATGATATATCTTGCGGCTGCGCTGTCCAGCTTTGGTGCGGAGATTATGGCGATGAAAAGGACTGTGCCGACGGCCCCGGCAGTCAACCACCAGCCCATGTATTTGGCTGCCATTACCTGGCATGAAGGGGAATCCACAACCGAAACCCTTACAATCCTCCTGCCGAATTCAAATAAAAAGACATATGAACCGGCCAGACAACACCATCGTATAAAATCTAACGTCGTATTCGTGCCCTTAATAATAACCCACATGTCCAGCCATTCGTTGCCCCCGTGGAGTAATCCAAAGCCCGCCAGGAGCCAAAGAGTCCCTGTCCACCTAAACGCGCTGCCCTCTTTCGGCTGTAACGCGATAGCAAGCCCCATCACGATAAAAGACAGTCCATAGACGAAAAATACGATGTCCATGTTGTCGCCAATCATGCGGGTTAATTCTAAAATCACAACCTCCCATTGTTATTGCATATTATTATAAAACATTATATACTACCCACGGCAGCAAAGGGAAACAGCCGCCCCCTTCCCTTCTGTGCCGCAGATATCCGACTAAAGATAACACGACGGACAATATATTGTCAAATGCAGGACGTTTTTTGTCTTACCAAAGTAGAAATGTCCTTTGGATTAACACCTAAAGAAAAAAAAGTTGACGCCGTTAAGCGATTTTTACTACACTTATAACTACCAAGCGGCAATGTCTTAAAGAGCGGGAACGTGAAGGACTACCGGTTGTTTTATCCCGATAAGATTTCACAGCCGAAAGCCGCATCTAAAAAGGAGATGGACGCGATGACAGAACAACACGCAGTTATAGAGACGGGCTTTGGCAGGATTAATCTGAAATTCTATCCTGATACTGCACCACTCCATGTGAATAATTTTATAGAGCTTGCAAAAAAAGGGTATTATAATGGCACTACATTCCACAGGGTGATCCCGGGATTTATGATTCAGGGCGGCGACCCCAACACAAAAGACCACGACAAATCAAACCACGGCACGGGAGGTCCGGGCTACACTGTGAAGGCGGAGTTCAACGATAAGCCGCACAAGCGCGGAATTCTCTCGATGGCAAGGGCGCAGCACCCTGATTCGGCCGGCTCACAGTTTTTTATCTGCGTCTCAGACTCTCCATTTCTCGACGGACAATACACAGTATTTGGAGAAGTCATCGAAGGCATGGATGTCGTCGATAAAATCGTCTCTGTGCCCAGGGATGTGCGCGACAACCCTAAGGAAAGGATTGAAATGACTGTCGGAATAGTTGAAGTGGAACATGATGTATGATAGGATAATGGCTTGAAAAATAAAAAAGATGATAGGATAATTTGTGCGGCGGAGACTACCATACCGCTTCCGCCTATGGATATTTATGAAACCTCCGATATGCTGGTCTTCGACATTGACCTGCCCGGAGTGGCAATTCAGGATATGTCGCTGACAGTATATGACGACATAGTCGTAATCGAGGGTATCAGAAGCAAATTATCTATAGATAACTGCCGTTTTCTTTGCATGGAAAGGACTCACGAGACCTTCAGGCGGATGATAAAACTGCCTGTAAAGGTCAATACTGCGTCTGCATCGGCTGTTTATAAGGACGGCGTTATCACGCTGAGTTTCCCAAAGATAAAGGACAGAGTATTCCAAATCAGAATTGAAAAGGAGTGAGCATGGGTGAAGCCGATAAAAAAGACGAAAAAGAAATAGAGATACCAGACACACTGCCGATACTGCCAGTTCGTGACATTGTGGTGTTTCCATATATGATACTCCCGCTGTTTGTGGGCAGGGAGAAATCCATAAGTGCCATAGATTATTCTTTAAATACGAACAGGATGATAATGCTGCTGACTCAGAAGGATTTAAACGTAGAAAATCCAGATTCAGACGACCTCTTCAGCGTAGGCACGGTTGGGCTGATTATGAGAATGCTCAAACTGCCGGACGGCAGGGTGAAAATCCTCGTTCAGGGGCTTGCCAAGGCCAGAGCTCTCAACATAGTGGAAAAGGATGGTATCTATGTGGCCTCTATCGAAAAAATCGAAGAGCGCAAGCCCGAGGTTATCACCCTTGAAATAGAGGCCCTGATACGAAACGTCAAAGAGCAAATCGACAAGACGCTCTCTCTGGGAAAGACCATCCTTCCGGATATTATGATAGTTATAGAAAACCTCGACGACCCGGGGCGCCTTGGCGACCTTGTCGCCTCTAACATAGGGCTTAAGACCGACCAGGCCCAGCGCATTCTGGAAATTGACGACCCCGTGGAGAGGCTCAGGAAGGTCAGCGAGATACTTAACCGCGAAATAGAGCTGCTTATTGTGCAGCAGAAGATTCAGACCGAGGCCAGAGGGGAAATCGACAAGACACAGCGCGAGTATTTCCTCAGAGAGCAGCTCAAGGCGATACAAAAAGAACTCGGCGATATAGACGAAAAGATGGAGGAAATCAGGGAATTCAGGAAGAAAATCGTAGAAGCCAAGATGCCTGAGAAGGTATTAGCAGAGGCCGAGAAGCAGCTTAAACGGCTTGAAAAGATGCACCCCGACAGTGCCGAGGCCGCTACCGTGCGCACATATCTGGATTGGCTCGTTGAGCTGCCATGGTCAAAGGCAACAAAGGATAACTTAAATATAAAGGTTGCAAAGAAGGTACTCAACGAGGACCACTACGACCTTGAAAAAATAAAAGAGAGGATATTGGAGTACCTGAGCGTAAGAAAATTAAATCCTAAGATGAAAGGCCCTATACTGTGTTTTATCGGCCCGCCGGGCGTAGGAAAGACGTCTTTGGGGAAGTCCATAGCCCGCTCGCTAGGGCGTGAGTTCGTGCGAATCTCCCTTGGAGGAGTAAGAGACGAGGCTGAGATAAGGGGACACAGGCGGACATACGTCGGGGCGCTTCCAGGCCGTATAATCCAGGGCATTAAGCAGGCCGGCATGAATAACCCTGTGTTTATGCTCGATGAAGTGGATAAAATCGGTACGGATTTCAGGGGCGACCCCTCCTCGGCACTCCTCGAGGTGCTGGACCCTGAACAAAATAACTCATTCGTTGACCACTACCTGGGGGTCCCGTTTGACCTTACCCATGTCATGTTCATAACGACCGGCAATATTACCGACACAATACCAAGTCCTCTGCGAGACAGAATGGAGCTGATACACCTTTCCGGTTACACGTCAGAGGAAAAGGTTGGCATAGCGGGAAACTATCTCATACCCAAGCAGTTCGGCGAGCACGGTATCGGAAAACACATAATGAAAATCTCCGGCCCTGCCCTTCTTATGTTGATTGCCCAATACACAAGAGAGGCGGGGGTAAGGAATCTTGAGCGCTCCATTGCGACATTGTGCAGGAAGGTAGCAAAACAGATAGCCGAGGGGAAGAAAAAGAAGTTTGTCATATCGAATAAGAATCTGCATAAGTTCATGGGCCCGCCGCGTTTTCTGCCTGAAGAGGAGATGAAAAAAGACGAGGTAGGCGTAGCCACTGGGCTGGCGTGGACTGAGGCCGGTGGCGATATAATATATGTCGAAGCTATAACGATGAAAGGAAAGGGAGGTTTGACCATTACCGGGCAACTTGGCGACATTATGAAGGAATCGGCTCAGGCAGCCATGTCTTACGTACGCTCGAGGGCAAAAGAGCTTGACATCAGCGACGACTTATTCTCCAAAAAGGATGTTCACATACATGTTCCCGCCGGGGCCATCCCCAAGGACGGCCCATCTGCCGGTATAACGCTTACTACAGCCATAGCCTCTGCCCTGACCGGAAAGCCTATCCACAAGAACATTGCCATGACAGGAGAGGTTACCCTGCGCGGCACCGTGCTTCCCATCGGCGGCCTGAAGGAAAAATCCCTCGCCGCTAAGCGCATGGGGATAAAGAAGATAATTGTCCCTAAGCGAAACGAAAAAGACCTCGAGGATATCCCTAAATATATCAAAAAAGACATGGAGTTCATTTTCGTAGAAACCATGGATCAGGTGCTGGCCATTGCGCTGATAAACGACAACGCCAAAGGAACAAAGGTTAAAGCAGAGAAAGACAAATCCTCAAATGGCGCGTAAGGCATGATACTCTCAGGAAGCGCCGGGCATGTCGGAGAACTCGCGCTTGTCAGGTACATACGGGATGAGTTCTCTAAGGGTTTATTAAGAAATAACCTTTCGATAGGCATAGGGGATGATGCGGCCGTAGTGAGGGTTGGCGGCAGGAACCTGCTTATCAGTGCCGATACGATGTGCGAAGGGGTTCACTTCGACATGTCCTTTATAACGGCATATCAGGTAGGTTACAAGCTGGTATCTGTTAACGTAAGCGATATATACGCGATGGGTGGAACGCCGGAATGGTTCTTACTGACCACATCGTTTCCCGCCGGCACTTCAGAAACATTTGCACAAGAGTTTTTATCCGGCATTAATGACGCGCTAAACCACTATGGCGCAGCTCTTATCGGAGGCGACGTTACGTCCTCAAATTCAGGGATTGTGGTGACTGGCATAGTTCTCGGTTTTGCCGATACACCCATATCGAGAAAGGGTGCGCGCCCCGGTGATAAGATATATGTTACTGGGGCGCTGGGGGACTCTGCCTGCGGCCTTGAGCTGCTTAAAAAAATCATGGCCCCCGTTGCAGTTGAAAAGGACGATGGGCCAAATATGCCCCTGCCGTGGGAGATAATGAGGCCGCTCCTTCAGAGACACCTTATGCCCAAGGTTATCAGGCCGGTCTTCGGAGGTTGTGCTGTCAGCTCTATGATGGACATAAGCGACGGCCTTGCGCTCGATCTCAGGCGGCTTTGTGAGGAGAGCGGCGTCGGCGCTATGATTTATGAAAATAAGATCCCTATGTCTGGTCAAATGCTCCTCTCGGCGAAATTCTTAAACAAGGACCCGCTCAGGTTCAGTCTTTGCGGCGGTGAGGACTATGAGTACCTGTTTACCTCTTCAGCAGATATAGATACGGCGCACTATATCGGAGATGTAACAGACAGGGGGCTTTTCTTAATCGGCAAAGACGGCAAATCAATAGAGTTGATGGACTGCGGCTATGAGCATTTCAAAACTTAAGGAGATGTTTAAATCCCTGATGGGCAGCAACGCCTCGCCAAAGAATATGGCTGCGTCTTTTGGCGTTGGGACATTAATAGGTATGTCGCCATTATTTGGGATTCACACATTTCTGGGTTTGTTCGCGGCCTTAGTGTTTAAACTCAACAAGCCTGCCACGATTACGGGCGTTTATGTTACCAATCCGTTTACCATTGTACCAATTTATACGTTTAGTACATGGGTTGGGATAAAGCTCATGAGGATGGATTTGGGTATATTGAAACTTGATTTTAAGCATATTACGTTTTCAAATGTGATACACGAATTAGGCGCTTTCCTTCTGCCATTTTTCGTAGGTTCGACGGTTTGTGCAATAATCGGCGGTCTTTTGAGTTATTATATAATGCTCCAGGTCTTCCTGTACAGAGATAAAAAGAGACCCCGCGAAACCACGGTATGAGGCCATCCTTATCACCAACATTGTCAATAATTACGCTTGGCTGTCCAAAGAACCAGGCCGACTCGCAACGCCTCGAGCGGCTCTTTGCCTCAGAGGGGTTTTCATGTACTGAGGCGCCGGAAGACGCCGGAATTATACTCATAAACACATGCGGATTTATCGAAGCAGCCAGAGCCGAGTCGATAAACGAAATCCTTGAACTTGCGGCTTGTAAGACCAGCGGGAAAACGCTTCTCGTCTTTGGATGTCTGGCAGAGAGATATAAGGAAGAGCTGGTAAAAGAAATACCGGAGATCGATGCCATCTTCGGCGTGGGACAAGAGCCGGCCATAGTTGAGTATTGCAGAAAAAACGCGAAGGCTGTCAGGACACCTAAGAGTGTCTGGACACCTAAGAGTGTCTGGACACCTGCAGCGCATACAGAGATACTCAGTCCGCGGCCTCTTCCCTACGCCTATCTGAAGATAGCCGATGGCTGCAACCGTGGCTGCCGCTTTTGCGCTATACCGTTAATCCGCGGGCGTTTTAAGAGCGCTGCCATTACCGGCATACTGGAAGAGGCCGTAATGCACCTTCAGGAAGGCAAGCGGGAGCTGATACTTGTTGCCCAGGACCTGGCATCTTTTGGCGTGGACACAGGGGAGAGCCTCGTTACGCTTCTTGACGCCCTCGCCTCTTTAGATGGGGATTTCTGGATACGCCTTATGTACTTATATCCCACCGCGGTCAGCGACGCACTTATTGATTGTATTAAGAGGCACGATAAGGTAATTTTAAGATATCTCGATATTCCCATTCAGCACTCCGAGGACGGCATCCTAAGGGCGATGGGGCGGGCGGGGTCTCGCGGCGGTTATATCGACTTATTTGAAAGGATAAGGTCTCAACTGCCCGATGTGTGTCTCAGGACTACGCTGATGGCGGGATTCCCCGGTGAGAGCGCCAGGGATTTCAAGGCACTCCTGTCATTTGTCGAAGAGGTGAAATTTGACAGGTTGGGCGTCTTTGCCTATTCGGACGAACCTGGCACTGCTGCCTTTGGGATGACTAAGAAGGTCACTAAAAAGACCACGTTAAGGCGGGTAGAAGAGATAATGTTGCTGCAAGCGGAAATATCATACGAAAAAAACCGCGCGTTAGTCGGAAGACAATTCAGAGGTTTAATTGACGAGGTACAAGACGGCACTGCCCTTGCCAGATTATACTGCCATGCCCCCGAAATTGACGGCTGTGTCGTTATCGAAAATATCCGAGGCGATTTTACCACGAATGATTTTATCGATATTCGGATAACAGACGCAGAGGAGTATGACCTCAGAGGGGATATAATTTATTGAAACACTGCCGCACAATTAATGTTAAAATTACGTAGTTATGGCAGACGAGACCGATGTTATATATCACCGCCAGGAACCACGTGAAGCGCCCTTAAAGGGGCTGACGCGCCTTCATGTAATCTTATTTGTTGCGACTTTCTTTACCACGCTGCTTGCCGGGATGTTACAAAAGGGCATCAATCCCGTAGACGAGCCGTGGAGGTTTTACGAGGGGCTGCCATTTGCGCTGACGCTGCTTACGATTTTACTTACACATGAGTTAGGGCATTATTATTGGTCAATAAGACATCACACTGCGGCCACGCTGCCATATTTTATACCTGCCCCCTTGTCGCCAATCGGCACGTTTGGGGCGTTTATCAAGATGAAATCCCCGATAACCACTCGTACCGCCCTTATAGACATAGGGGCTTCGGGGCCGATTGCCGGTTTTATAGTTTCGTTTATAGCTGCCGCAGGGGGGCTGTTTTATTCTGAGATTGGCTTAGTAAATAGTAAGGCGGGGGGGATGGTCTTAGGGGATTCGCTGTTGTTTTCATTACTTACGAGGCTCATAGTTGGTACGCCGCCCGTAGGACAGGACGTGATATTAAATCCGGTTGCCTTTGCCGGCTGGCTGGGTTTTTTTGTCACATCGATGAATCTTTTACCGATAGGGCAGCTTGACGGCGGGCATATAATGTTCTCGGTCATAGGGAGGAAGCACTTGTGGGTTTCCGGCGTACTGGTAGTGTGTCTGATTATAATGGGTGAAGTGTTCTGGAATGGATGGTGGTTTTGGGCATTATTGATGAGTGTGCTGGGCTTAAGACACCCTCCGGTCATTTTCGATGAGATCCCATTAGAGCCGTCAAGAAAAAAGGTGGCGTTAATCTCGCTTGCCATATTTATAGTAACATTTGTACCTGCGCCATTTACGGTTATGGAATGAATCGATGATAGCGAACATGGCAAAAGCAGAGGAAACTACAGCCGGACGGGGGAAATGGTAGGCGGAACAGGGCTCGAACCTGTGACCCCAGCCTTGTAAGGGCTGTGCTCTCCCAACTGAGCTACCCGCCCACGTCAAGTTTGTAATTATCCCATAGTCTGATGGCGTTTGTCAAGCGGCAAAATTGCCCTTTTTAAGTCAATGGCAAGCCAAAGCAGAAATATCCTAAATGACTTAACAATTCATTTATGTTAAAATATCATGAATTCTGATATGAGGTGAAGAGTGTGACAAAGGAAATTGTGATTCAGGTGTTGAGAGCAGTAACGGAAGAATCCTTTATTAAATATAATGCACATATACGGGGTATTTTCGGCTCAATTGCAAGGGGCGATGCGCGTGAAAACAGCGATGTTGACGTTCTTGTTGACTTTACGGAAAATGCAGATCTATTCGATTATGTAGGACTTGAACTGTTTCTTGAAGAAAAACTCAACAGGCGCGTAGATGTTGTGCCAAGGGATACTATCAGGAGTGAAATCAGAAATGCCGTCATCAAGGAAGCTATTTACATATGAGGAATATTGTCCTTTATGTGACAGACATTTTTGAGTCAATAGAGTTTATTGAGCAGTTCATACTCGGAATGGGGCTTGAGGACTTCAAGAAAGACGTCAAGACCTCAGATGCTGTGATAAAAAGGTTTGAAAATATTGGCGAGGCGGCAAAAAATATTCCTGAAGAGATAAAATCCCTCTATCCTGAAATACCATGGAAGGAGATGATAAGAATGCGGGATAAGTTGGTACATTTCTATTTTGGGGTAAAGCATGAACTGGTGTGGGCTGCGATAAAGAACAGGCTGCCTTCGATTAAGCCGTTACTCAATAAAATGCTTGACGAATTGACCAACGACCACTGAAATATATCCTTAAAACCGGATGAGGGCTATGGTTATTAACTGATCAGGACATTTCTATCGAAGGCGGATAAAGGGCGGAGGTATAACTGCCCCTTTTCAGCCAACATCAAGCCAAAACAGAAAAATGCTGAAGGGATACTTATTTTACCTTAGCTCTTATTATCGTATAAATACCTCCAAGCCCCGCTAAAAGCGCAAATATGATCGATCCTACATCTGTCATGAGCGGCGCGTTTGTGGTGGGGGCAGCTGTGGTGGTTGTTGTGGCTGTTATGATTGCTGTGAAATAAGCATCGCAGCATGCACCAACAACAAAGCCAGGACCAGCAACTTGATCATATAATTGACCTCCGGCATAAACTGAACCATCCGAATACCAAATCTTAGAACCGGTCAAAGTAAAGGTATATTGTTGCCCACTTGTAAGACTAACAGGAGTAGATAATGTGAGTGTGTTGTCCTGATTTGCTGTCAAATTCACAGCTTGTGTATATAATTGATCGCCTCCGGCAACGCTTTGGCCGGAATATATCGTTAAGGTACTGGCACCTGTAGTTTGAGGATAAATGAGGATAGAAGTTAAATTACCCGTACATGTTGCTGTAAACGATTGTCCGTCCTTTGTACCATTACTCGTCCATGCAGTATGAGCTGTCTGAGAAATTGTGCAATCTCCGAAGGCGCTGTCTGCTGGATATATATTGCATATGACTGCTAAGAAAATGATTGTTGTGACAAATAACATCCTTTTTCCATTTTCCATATGAATTGATTTTGTTAATACTCGCATTTTTACGTCTTAAATTTCTCATAAAAAACTCCCTGGTTCAGCGTGATTCGGACAAGTCCGCTTCACATTTTAAAGTTATTCAGAAGCCCCGTACTCCGAAACAGAACAAAGAACCCCCTAAATACAAAAGACAAAATAACATGACGTGGTTCATAACGAGATTCACATAGATACAATGCGGCTGTGGCAGAGATTGTGAGGTTATTAAAGAGGGCGCTACTCCCGCACGCGATAGAAAATAGATAAATGCTCTCGTCAATGATTGACCCTATAACAAAGATATACGTTTGACATTCTCACGTTCCAACAGCTCATTCCTTGACAACGAAAACCTTCAGTGCGTTCATACTTAAAAGACAACTAAACTAAAACCCTGCACGGTAGTCTTACAGATTATAGAGGAGTTTGTCAATATGTATAAAAACCTTACATGCATCTTGATTAACCATACGTTTTTTAAATCGAAGCCGGGTCACCGGCTATGAAGAATACCGGCAAATAGTAAAATAGCGAACCGTGGAAAAGGGCTGCTTTTGCAGCAGCCCCGGTCGTTGTCTTATCTTAGTCTGCCCACTTGATGGCTTCAACGGGACATGTGTCCATCGCTTCCTGAACGTCGCAAGTGCCGCACTTATCCGGTGAACTAACAAAGGCATGGTCTCCCTGCATCGTAAATACTTCGGGACAAAGTGACACGCATGTCTCACAGCCCGTACAGAGGTCTGGATCTACATATGGAACCTTCATCTTAAAATCCTCCTGCTACAGTTTGATCGGGCGCTCAATGCACCCTATGTTATTATTAATTAATTTGACGTCTGCATCTTTACAGCAATTTATGATAAACTAATATTTCTAAATTTGCAAGTAAAATATTTAAGCTATGAAAGATACAGAAACCATAACAATACCTATAACCGGCATGACATGCGCCGTTTGTGCCCAATCTATCGAGAAGGCGATTAAGAAAAATGAGGCTGTAATCAGGGCATCTGTCAATTTTGCCGCCGGAAGGGCCGCCGCTATCATTAACAGCTACGATGATATTAACTCTATTATCAGCTCTCTCGTCGATGCAATAAAGGAAGAAGGCTACGGCGTTTTGACCTCGAAGGTTGACCTTTCTATCGCAGACATGAGCTGTGCCGCATGCGTATCCAATGTCGAGTGGGCAATAAAATCAGTCCGCGGCGTTACTGCGGCAACGGTAAATCTCACTCTGGAGAGGGCAAGGGTTGAATATATATCGACGATTACCACTGTCAGCGAAATAATCCAGGCCATAAAACTGGCAGGCTATAAGGCCGAGGCACTCAATGAGACCGCTGGAGATACAGAAAAAATAGAAAGGGAAAGGCAATATGCCTCGCTTAAGGCAGCCCTTTGGGGGAGCGCCATTATTTCGGCCATTATCATGACCGCCTCGATGGTGAAACTCCCTATGCTGTCAAACCCGTATGTGTTGTGTGCCCTTGCCACCCCAGTGCAGTTTATATCCGGGATGCGGTTTTACCGGGCGGCTGCCTCAGCCCTCAGGCACTTTTCCACGAATATGAACACCCTTATTGCCGTCGGCACATCGGCCGCTTTTTTTTACAGCACGTTTGCCGTATTTTTCCCCGAAAGTCTCAGACGGCATGGAATGGAGCCTCACTTGTATTTTGACACATCCGCCGTTATCATAACGCTGATACTTTTTGGCCGTCTGCTTGAGCTGCGCGCAAAGGGACATACCTCAGAGGCTATAAAAAAACTCATCGGCCTTCAGGCAAAGACCGCCTCCGTAATCAAAGATAACATCGAGACAGCCATACCTATTGACGAAGTCGCAGTAGGGGATATCATCATAGTGCGTCCGGGGGAGCGTGTCCCCGTCGATGGGACGATTATAGAAGGGGCCTCAAGCGTCGATGAGGCAACGATTACAGGAGAAAGCCTGCCCGTGGATAAGACAATAGGCAACATTCTCTATGGCGGCACTTTAAATATGTACGGGGCATTTAAGATGACGGCGTCGCGCATAGGCAAGGACTCCATGCTTGGGTCAATTATCAGGCTTATCGAAGAGGCTCAGGCAACAAAGGCACCCATTCAAAGGCTTGCCGATAAGGCGGCCTCGGTGTTTGTGCCGGCAGTTATTGTAATAGCTTCGATGACGTTTATATTATGGTTTTTCTTAGGCCCTCAGCCCTCTTTCAACCATGCTATGATGAACTTTATTGCCGTGCTGATAATCGCGTGCCCGTGCGCTCTTGGCCTTTCAACCCCGACGGCAGTTATGGTCGGCACGGGAAAAGGGGCAGAGAGAGGGATTCTTATAAAAGGGGCTGAGGCACTCGAAACCGCCTATAAGATACAAGTCGTCGCCATGGATAAAACCGGCACGCTGACACAGGGCAAACCCTTTGTAACCGGCATCGATGCAATTCATAGCGGATTTACTGATAACGATGCACTGAGGACGGCAGCCTCGGCAGAAAGATATTCAGAACACCCCATAGCAAGGGCTATCGTTGAGAAGGCTATGGCCGAAGGCATAGAGTTGTTTGACCTCGATACGTTTATATCCATAACCGGAGGCGGCGTAAAAGGCACATTCAGAGGCAGCGATATTATTATTGGAAGTGCCAGATTGCTGACTGACGAGGGGATAGATGTACTCCCTGACATTAAGACCAAAACCACCGTTTACTTAGCCATAGACAGGGACTTAAAGGCGGTCTTTTCTATATCTGACACAATAAAAAAGACATCTGCCGCCGCGGTGAAAAAACTCAGGGCAATGGGGATTGAGACCATAATGCTGACCGGCGACCAGAAACATGCCGCAGAGGCAATAGCGCGTGAGGCTGGGATAGGCAAGGTTTACTCGCAACTCCTGCCAAACGAGAAACTGGATATAATCAAATCCCTGAAAAAGGAAAAAAAGATTGTTGCCATGGTAGGAGATGGAATAAACGACGCCCCCGCCCTTGCCGAGGCCGATGTGGGGCTGGCCATCGGGACAGGCATGGACATTGCGATAGAAGCGGCAGACATCATCTTAATAAAGGGAGACCTCATGGCAGTGGCAGACGCTATAAGCCTCTCGAGGCTGACAATCGGGACGATTAAAGAAAACCTGTTCTGGGCATTTTTCTACAACATAGTCGGCATTCCAATTGCCGCCGGCGTGTTGACGCTATTTGGCGGCCCGTCGTTAAACCCTATGATTGCCTCATTTGCGATGGCCTTTAGTTCTGTCAGCGTAGTGAGCAATTCGTTGAGGTTAAAGAAGAAGAGGCTGTAATGCCGGGGTTGTAGTCAGGCAGGTGTAATCTTTTTGTCTGGTTTTGGCCTGGCGGTCTCCGGCACCCGGAAGTCCCTGCTTTAATGACTGTTACTACCGCGGTTCTCAAAAACCAAGCTCTGCCAGCGTGACCCTGCCATTTTCGTACGAGGCATACTCCGTGCCGGTTTTCATATCAGTGATTCTCACTACCGGCGAGGTATCTATCACAGACTTTTGCGTGCCTATATCCATGACGAAGGCCTTTTTTTCCTTCAGGCTCAGCTTTTTCCAACGCTCGGTGTCTATCCTGATAGTCAGGATGTTGTTTGCCTCTGAATGTTCTTTTACAAATTGAGCCGAGATAAGACCCTCGATTTGCTTCTTCGCCGTTTCTATTTCCTCTTTGGTTGCATTTTTCCTGGGTACATTAGCCGTGGCCTTCCCGAAACTCCCTGTAAACAGCAATATCGAATAGACCACAATTACAAGCGCTAAAACCAATAGCGCGCCGAATTTTATTACATTCATAGAGTTATTTTTACCCTGCGTATCTTCTTTCAGCATATCTCCTCCGTGTGCCTTAAAATCAGTCCGTTTGTTACACCTATTATATAATAGTTCCATTTTGAATAGAAAGATATAAATTTATATTTTTGCCGCGGTATTAAGCGTAAACCGAGATATGGCTTTTGGTGGCGGTATTAGTTCCCGTTGAGTTTGCGGTTGATTTTGAATATGGGGATTGACCGCCTGAGCCGGTGAACTGCTTCCGCGCTATTTCCTGTTCGGCCTCCGCTTCGATTTGGGATGCCTTCTGAGCAACATCCTCGTCCTGAGGTGAAGGGTCAGAAGGGGCAAGGGCAGAGGCCCTGACCTGCCTCATCTTTGCTACCGTTTCTTCAGGGGTTTTTGCCTTTGAGACATCGATGGATACCTCTCCTCCGCTTATGTATGATTTCCCGTCAGGTCCTTTCGTATATGTGTATGTAGGGGCTCCGGCATATCTGCCGCCGACGGACTCGTGAGCCATTTCGTGGTTTATGACATGCTGCTCACGCTGCTTGAGCCTATCCACTTCCCGTTGCGTTGCCGGGTCTTCTCCATTTGCGGCGGTGCCATTTGCGGCGGTGCCATTTGCGGCAGCCCCGGAGATAGTTACTTTGTCGGCATTGGCTGGCGCATTCCCGGAATTGCCACCGGCAGAACTGCCATGAGGCGTACCCCCTCCAGATACCAGATTACCGTAATACGAACCGGCCTGATACCCCACAGGCGGGCTGACTGCTACTGCCGCAATAACCGCCATCTCCGCACCTCACTTGTTTACAATCACTATGCCTGTAACTTTTAGTGGGAACATCCACACCCGCATGATGGCTTCGAGTTCGGCGGATATTCCACATGCGCCTTCATGGACACGCTCTCGTCTTCTATAAATAAATGGGCTGCCTTCATATTTGCCGAATTTACTAATATTGGCGACTTCAAATTAGCAAACAGCTGATTGTTTTCCACAACGAGCATTACAAACACCACCATGTCTGCTATGTCCTTGCACTCGAGATATTCCTCGACGAAGTCCTCCACTTTAAACCCGTAGTTATGAAATAATATAAACGGGTCAGACACTATAAAGGCCACATCGGGGTCATCCACCGATTGCAGCCACTGTATTGGCTCCTTGTATGGCAGCAGACAAAAACGCGTCAGATTTTTAAAACCTATGACGCCTCTTGGAAAATGAATAATTTTCTCATCTTCCACTTCCACTTCATCAAACCTCGTGGTCTTGATCTTCATAATTCCCCCAGTATGTTTTCACTATAACGGTGTCATAAAACACCTCAATAATTTATTATACAATAATTCCCCTTAAAATATCGCGTAAATGGCAAGAGCCGGTGTTTTAAAACAAGCCGGAGATTCTTTTTGCTTCCCCTGAGACTTCCGCACTTGAATCGGCCATCCCTTTGTCGATTATCCCCTTAACCTTTGAACCCTTTATAAAGACAAGCGCCCCTACGGCATCCTTTCTTACCTTTTCGTCGGCGCTGCCCATTAATGTTTCAATCAACTGAAGCGCCCGCTCAGGTTCCAGTTTCTTCGAGGAGAATATTTTGCCTAACAATGGAGCGGCTATCGGGCCGAGGTATGGGTTGTTAGTCGCAAGATTAACCAGGGCGTTAACAGACTCCCCTGTCCCAATCTGTGCCACTGTGGAAGCCGCCAGCCTTGCGCCTGTTTCGTTTCCTTTGACAAACCCCTCGCTGCCCAATAAGTCTGTCAGAGAGGACAGCGCGTCATTGCCCATATATGACAGCAAAATGGATATGGCCTGTGAATTGCCGGGGTCTTCGTTTTGTACCATTTCATAAATCAGTTTTTTTACCACAATCTTATCGGTACGAAGGCCAATAAGACAGGCAATGTTGTCGCGGCTCTTAGCTTGAAGTGAAACCACGACCGCCCTGTCCTTTTTTATGAATGTCGCGTAGCTTTCCTTATAATTGTCGATGTCAGCCGCGCTGCATCCAGACGGCCGCTTATCCATGAATTTTATTGCATCGTAAACAAGTGTAAAATATATGTCTTCTTTGACTGAATTTGCCAGCTGCTTCGTATTGTATCTCGTGGTTTTCATATTATACACAACCACTGCCGCTGCGACCCCAACCAGCATGAGGACTGTGGCGGCAATTATTTTCCTGAGCCATGTGGTCTCGACCTTAGTCTGCACCTCGGCGGCGGTAGGCGCTATAGCTATCTCTTCCTGAATAAGCGGTGGGCGAGAGATGGCCTTCTTTACGTTAGTTTTTTCGATTTGTCTTAATGAGGATTCAAATGTGTTGTCTATCAGATGGCTCAAACCTGCCGCGGCGACTATTGTTCTCAGTTGCGCCGATTCCCCCCGGCTCTGAGGTGCAACAGACAGATATTGCGTCATAATCTGTGTCAGCGCCTGCCGTGCAGATGTGTTTTCCTCCGTGGTAAGTTCCCACTCGATAAGCCACCTCACGATAGTTCCATCGAGACCCGCGGAGTATAAATAAAAACCGTTTTGACTGAAAACAAGGGCATTGACGCCGTCCATATGGCCGGTAAGAGTGAATAAACAATCACTGCTTTCAATGTTGAATATATATATTGTCCCTTCCATAGTACCGCAGGCGAAATAACGCTCGTCACTCTTGCAGAAGTCCACAGAGAGGACACTTAAATCCCCTGTGTTAAAAGTCCTGATAAGTTTCATTGTCCTGATGTTCCACAAACCCAATAAACCATCGGAGGCTGCCGTAAGGGCATAAAGACCATTGCCGCTTAGCGCTATGGCATTGACCGCGCCCTCGTGGCAAGCCGCGCTCTTAGCCGCCTTCCCCGTTACACTGTCCCAAAAGATAACAGAGCCGTCTTCCATGCCTGAAAGGAAAATCCTCTCATCCTTATGTAACGCCAAAGCAGTAACAGAAGCCCCGCATTCTTCGAAGCGTCCAAGATAGCTGCCCTCGCCGGTCGTATCCCACAGGCGTATAGTCCTTTCTGTGGCCGCGCTGAATATATACCTTCCATTTCCAGTCATTGCTATCGCCTTGACAGGTCCCTTGTGCTTTGAAAATTTATTTACCCGAACAGAGTTATTAATATCCAATGTCAATACATTGCCGTTATCTGTGCCAACGCATATCAGTCCAGACAGATAGTCCGACGCCATCGATGTGACGGCACTGCCGTCTGCCCCTGTCTCACTGATTATGGCAGTGGTTGAGACATCTATTTTACGCACTATGCCGTCGCTGTCTCCCGTGAGCAGGCCGCCGCCGTCACTCGTTATGGAAAGGGCGTTTGTTATGCCGCCTGGGCAGGGATAATCGTTGACCCTCCAGCCGCTTTTGGGATATTTTCGACTATATGCAAGCGGTACCGCGGTCAACAGATCAACTGCCTCGGGGTTTTGTTCATATCCGCTTAGCGAACGTACCGCGTCAATAACGCTGGCTGCCCCTATGAAGTCGGAATGGTTTATTTTGTCTTTCGCTTCGGACAGTCTTTTTGAGAACTCATAGCTGATTTCACTCTCTCTGATTATTGCCGGCTGAACTAATGTGTATGACAACGCATAGGTATTGTCGAAGCTGATAAACATGATGTCATTACCGGCACCTATGATGAGTTTGTTTTCCTTTTGACTTATAGCGCCACACTTAATTGTCCCGCTTTGTTTAATAATCCTGTGAATTAGTCCGGTCTTTAATTCCCAAACCCTGACGGCAGTCTCATCGACGCTAACCATGAAGCGCCCGTCGGCGCTAAAACCCGCAAAGATGATGGCCGCCGTGTGTCCTCGAAATTGTTCGACTGGTTTCCCTGTCTCAGTATCCCACAATATAACAGGGTCCCTGCCGCCGCCGGTAACGGCAAGTTTGCCGTCGCCGTTTAGGGCAATCGTCCCGGCTGCGCTTGATTGTCCAGAAAATCTGAGTGCGGGTTTCCCTGTTTTGGTCTCCCACTTACACGGCGGGCTGCCCTTGTGCGACGTATAGACGTACTTTAAATCTGGTGAAACTGCAAGGGAGGTTATTGGCGTATGGTCTGTTTTATAGGCGCCCACGGTCTTTGAGTTCTTTATGTCCCAAACTCTGATTGAGCCGTCGTGCGAGGCTGATACTACATAAATCGTGGAAGGCAGGAATTTTACTGCCGAGGTCCCTTTACCAGGGGCATGTCCTTCGAAGTTATGAATGACCTGACCGCTTGCTGCGTCCATTATCTGAACCCTGCCGTCTGCGAGGCCGGCGGCTATATAGCGCTTGTCAACGGTTATATCTATTGCCGTAACCGCAGCCTGCCGCTCCTTCTGAAATATGTCCGGAGGGGTCCCTGCGTTAAGGTCATATACACATATGCGGCCGTCGTTCATACCGGCATAGGCGTTTTTCCCGTCTTTAGACAGCGCTAATGAAGATGCCTCCCTGAACTCATCGACATATTTCCTTTGAACTGAAAACCCTGGAAGATATTCATACACGGCCTCAGAGAGCGCCTCGGGAAGTTCCTTAAAACGCCCTCTCCATTTCGCGTACGCGCCGCTGCTATCCCTGCCAAGTTCTTTCAGGCAGTGGCAATAACCAACTGCCGTTACGGGGTCCTCCCTACCGTTATCCAGAAACCATTGAAAATTGGCGGCTGCCGCCTCAAGCAGAGCAGTGTCCCCTCTGTCCATCCCTGTGCCGGCGGCTAACAGGGCGCGTATTTTTTTGGCCTCTGGAAGGTCATTTCTATCTTTAGAAAACTCATCGATAATATTAGTGGCGGTATATTCGTCTCCAAGCAGGAGATGAAGTTTCCCCATCAGAAATCTTCCCTGCCCGATGTGCTGAAGGCTTTGAAGATAATCCTGCATTTTGCTTACCGCGGCGTCCTCCTTAAGCGCGCCCTTTCGTACGTCGAGCAGGGCAAGATTAAAGGCGGCCTCCACGTGTTCGGGGTCAGCCTCGACGGCCTTATGCCAGTGCTCATCGGCACGATTTAACTGATTTATAGTCGCGTATGACACACCCTGGTTATTGAGCGAGTCTGCCTTTAACTCAGAAGGCATTGCCTCTGGCCGTGGGTATGAAGTCCCCGTAGTGCGTGAATAAATCGCGATGAGCCTGTCCCTGATTTCCGCAAAGTCAGCAGGTCTTTGGTCTCTGTCTTTATGGAGACACTCAAGCATCAGCAAAGACAGCTCATCGTCGATGCCGGGGGTTAAGTCCTGTGGGATAGGGGGCGGGTCGTTCGTATGGATATTTTTCCAAAGCATAATCTGATAAAATATGATGCCCTGCCTCTGTTCCGGCGTAAGCAAGAATGGCCTCCTGCCGCAAAACAATTCGTAAAGAATACAGCCGTATGCGTAAACATCAGAGGACATTCCTGCGGTATGGGCGTCTTTAAACTGCTCGGGGGCCATGTACTGAGGCGTTCCAAACGGGACGCCGCCGATGGTCATAGTCTGCCACGGGTTTGATATATCCTTGTGTAATTCGGCCTGAGCACTAAGAAGGTCAATCATCGAGGCGTTTTCCTCGCCAATTGTAAGCTCTTCGTCTTTACCCCAGCTGCCAAGGCCAACGAGGCCAAAGTCGGTTATAAGGGCCATGCCGTACTTGCTCATCAGAATATTGGCGGGCTTGAGGTCCCTGTGGACGATTCCGGTTTGGGAGATACCGCTGTTGTCAGTCCATATAAACGTATGCGTCCAGTTCATACCGGAGGCGATTTGAATGGCCATGTCCAGTTTTTCGGTAAATGTGGATAATGTCCCTTCCCTGAGCCACGCATCCAGCGCACCGGCATCGACATATTCGATAAAAAGACGTGGGAGGCCGTCCACTTCCGCGACATAGTATGCCGAGCATATGTTGGGATGAACTCCGAGGCTTATCCATGCCTCTGCCTCGCGATAAAACCGGTTCAGCCCATTGGGGTTTTCCAAAACAGACGGCAGGGGGGTCTTAACGGCCACCATTCTCCCAATTTCCCTGTCGAAGACAAAATAAACCTCGCCCATTCCACCGCGCGCAAGGCCGCGAACCTCGTATCTATTGTCTATTACGGAGTTCTTCTTCCAAAGACCGCGTTGCGCTAAGGGTAAGTTTCCTATCATAAGAGACAGCTCCCCGGGATACTACTGCATCAGTGCTAAAGCGCCTGTCTTAGGGTCATATTTATAGATTCCCTTGTCTATCACCACGCTTGCGAACTGCTCCAGTTCAGACAGGTCTTTTGGGTATCTGCCCTCTGCCCCGTAAAAATTATTCACGGCCTGGCGGAGATTCTCTATGTCGGTCTTGTGTGCTAATACTTTGGCCTTGTCCATGGTGTCAAGTTTTTGCTGCGCCACATTGCTGACTTTTTCAGAGACCTCGGCTGACTGCTTACACGACTGCATTACTAAGACAAAACACAACAACACTATCATGTTAATAACAATTCTCATATTTCCCTCCGTTTGTGATTTATTTGTTCCAGCCCTCAGACTGCATGATGGGTTCTATTGCAGTGATAAACTCATCTGCGTCCCTAAACCCATGGTCTATATCTTTTGAAACAGATTTGTCAACTGCCGCGGCAAGGGCGGCGGGGATTTGGGGATTGCGTTCTAATATTGGGATTGGCTCTTCCTCCATGACAATGTCTATGGGATGGCGTTGTGAGACAGGCACTCCTTTGCCCATATTTTCGAAATAATTTTCAGGGATATTCACTGTATATTTACCTGTGAGCATAAAATAAAGAGTAACTCCGGCAGCATATAAATCTACCGTGGGTTTGGCGTATTTAAAGTTTTTTATAATCTCCGGAGACATATACATGACAGACCCGGCAAATCCCCCATCAGTTTTTGTTATATCCAAAAATGAGTTTCCGGATTTCACAAACGACTTGGCAAGTCCGTAGTCGCAAATCTTAGCCATAACGACGCCGTCCTTTTTAGGTCTGGTTAAGAGAATATTGGACGGTTTAATGTCCCTGTGGATAAATCCATTGGCATGCAGGGTGCTAAGCCCTTTAAGCACATCGACGGCGATGGCACAGGCCATCCGGGGGCTAAGTATCTTCCCTTGCGTACTATTCATAAGAGCCGGGATGCTTCCTCCCCGTATGAATTCCATTACAAAATAATATGTGCGGTTAACTATTCCCTTGTCCATGACACGAACGAGGTTAGGATGAATAACCTTAGATTGAACCATCATTTCGCGCTCAAATATCTTTATATTTTTGGGGTCGTCCACTGCGGACGGGTGAATTTTCTTCAGAGCGCATATCCTGCCCGTATCTTTATGAACGGCCTTATAGACCACACCCATTCCACCCTTGCCGATTTCTTTTAATATAAGATAATGATCGTCAAGGTCATATGTCTGAGCATTTTTCCTCAACGCCTTTACACAGTCCAGGCATACGTACATGGAATCTGGAAACTCACAGGCCAATCCATCAAAATCAGCACTGTCAGAAACATCGGCATGGCACTTGCAGCAGGAATAATGCCTTCCTGTCGTGCCTATCAAGGCTAAAAAATCCGAACATTCCGCTTTTGCCGCGGAGTCAAGTTTCACTTTCCAGCATCGTGGGCACAAAATTGCCTCGCCTCCGGCTTCCTTATCCCCGATACCAATATCTTCTTCAGAAAATGCAGCGCCGCAGACGCTGCAAACAAATGTCTTATCACCGATGTTTTCGAGGATAACGCGCAGAAGGGTACTTCCAACCCTTATCTCATCCAGGTTATTCAGGGCCTGGGAGGTTATTTTCTTTTCGTTGACAAGGGTGCCGTTTCTGCTGTTCAGGTCGGTAATAAAACACTTATCGTATCGAATTTCCAGTATGCAGTGGTTTCGTGAAACCAGCCTGTCGTTTGTACCTATCTGCAAATCGGAGGATTTAGAGCGGCCAATAATAAGGGACTCGGTGTGGCATACGGTAAATCTCTTACCCTTCTGAAGACCTTCAAGTATCTGTATTGTCATATTCAGCATAAATCGAAATCCCTGTGTAACCTTAGTCTATCACTAGCCGCGCTAAAAAGACAATAAGTATGAACAGTTTGTTTGCCCTTCGTGTCATCCCTCGTGGTTGTCGCGGAATTTTGCATAAATTACATATCATGTGTTAAGATTTCCTTAAACGCTGCCGACAGGTAACAGATGAAACCACAGACTGCCGTTATAATTTGCAACTGGAACAAAAAGGACTACCTGTTACAGTGTATTGCCTCGGTTCTAAACCAGACATACAGGGCATTCGATTGCTATGTAGTGGACAATGCCTCTGACGACGGCTCTGGCGCGGCGGTTAAGGAACGATATGGCGGCAGGGTCAATCTCATTGAAAATGAAACGAACAAGGGCGGCACCGGCGGCTTTAACACGGGGATTAACGCGGCCTTAAATTCAGGCAAAGACTATGAATTTCTGCATCTCCTCGATAACGACACAAGGGCTGAGCCTGACGCCCTTGCAGCCCTCGTCGGGTTTATGATTAAACGGCCTGAGGCCGCTATTGCCGGCTCAAAACTCTACTATATGGATGGGACACCCGGCACACTTCAGGAATTCGGCGCATGGCTTGACTGGGAGAGGGCATTTATCAAACCCAATAAAAAAAACTTTTCGGAAATAACTCACGGCGAAATAACCGAAGATATTGAGGTTGACTACGTACCTGCGTGTTCGCTTATCGCAAGGGCAGCGGCCGTAAAAGAAACAGGCCTTCCCGACGAAAGCTATTTTCTCTACTGGGACGATATGGACTGGGCGTGGCGAATGAAATTAAAGGGTTATAAAATCTACGGTGCGGCGAAATCAAAGGTCTCACACGCGATGAGCATATCGAGCAAGAAAGACCTCCTCACTACATACTATTTCTGGAGAAACAGGGTAAGATTTTTCAGAAAATATGGGACTGCCGCGACGATGAAAGCCTTGCTTGACGATGTCTTTACGGCCATATATACGTGCGCGGCGCTCAAAAAGACAAATACAAAGAATATAATCTACCGCGCTGCCACAGACGGCCTCAGAGATATTGGCGGCAGGGCAGACTTCAATAACGCCGCCGCCCCCGCCCTCGCCTTAGATATACCGAACTCTAAAATAGTATGCGGCATAAATAACGCCAGAGTGGTCAACGTAGGTCATGTGATTTTAGATGCCCTCGAGGCAGACGCCAAAGAGAGTGCCGTAATCTACACCGACGGCTATGGAAATCAGATTACAGCTGCTGAGGCGTGGAAACTAAAGCAGGCGTACCCGGCTGCCAAAGCAAAATTTATGGATGAAATATTTTTAGCCGCAGGGAGGCCGACCATTGCCTGATAATGCAGCAACGCCCCTTGTCAGCGCCGTAATAGTTTCATATAACCGGAGGGATGACCTCAGAGAAACTCTTTCGATGCTCAGCCTTCAGCATTATAAAAACCTTGAGATAATCGTCGTTGACAACGCCTCAGCCGACGGAACTGCCGCGATGATAAGCGAGCTGGTGCTGCCAAACCTGCGGCTCATTCAGATGGAAGAAAATGTGGGCGTTAAGGCGTATAACAGGGGATTTGAGGCGGCAAACGGGGAATATATCCTTATTCTTGACGACGATTCGTTCCCTGCCCCTGACGCTATCGAAAAGATGATAGAGAAGTTTAACCGTTATCCAGAAGTCGGCATAGTCTCTTTTACCGTAAAGGACTACTCAACCTTTAAAAACAACTCACCGGCTGTGGCAGCTTCAACTGCCGGAGATACAGACTTTAACGATGACTATATAATGTCGTTTCACGGGGCGGGCGCGGGTGTCAGGCGTGACGTGCTTAAAAAGGCGGGCGGATATCCGGAGGAATTCTTCCTGTATTTTAACGAGACCGACATGGCGCTGCGCGTGTGGAACGCGGGTTTCAGGATTGAGAGTTTTCCCGATGTGGTTTGTTACCATAAGAGTTCCATGACTAACAGGACATCGGAGCGCGGGCCGTTTTACTATACCCGTAATATCTTCTGGACGATATGGAAGAATTACCCTGGGCTGCTGATGTGGAAGGCAACGCTCCTGATGCTATTTTATGTCTTTTATTATGCCTTCGAGCAGCGCACGTTTATATATATCAGGGCGTTTTTTGACGCGGTTGTTAATGTCCGCATGATTACACGCAACCCCATAAGAACTCAGATTGCAAGGCGGTTCAGGATGCACTATAAGACCCCTTTTACGATGTTCAGATGAAGAATAAGAATATTCTCGTCATCAGATGCACAGACCTCCAGCACCTCGACAAGGTGTTTAAGAAACTGAGGGCCGAGTTCCCGGACGCCAAGCTCTCACTTCTGACCCACCGGCACGGTGCCGCTGCTGCCGCGGCCTACACGGAGACAGTCATCGTCTATCCTTATACGCAGAGCTACGGTTTTTTCAGAGATATGAAGACCCTTAACGACATGAATTTTGATACGGTAGTAATACCTGTAGGAAACGTAAGCGGCTCAGGTTTTTTGAACGTCTTTCTGTTTACGCTGACGATTAAGACAGGGACACGTCTTATGTGTAACCTGCCGCTTGAGCTTAAACCGCTATCAAAATCTAAAATCATAGGGCTGCTGCTGAGAAACAGCCTTTATACTTTGGCCTCCGGTGTGCTGGCAGCGGTGGCAGGAGCCGTCTTATTAATCGGCTGGCCGGTGTTTGCCTTGTTGACCAGGGGTGGTAAGAGTTCTGATAAATGATTCATCATATGAGGGTGATAATTGACAATTATCATAACAGGTGTGTAGTATATCACAACAAGTTTAATAGGAGTATGTAAGGAATATTATATGTTGGTTGAATTTAGTGTAGGAAATTATCTTTCGTTTAAAAATAAAGTAACTCTGAGCATGGCTGCTGGCACTGTCAAGGAATATGCGGAGCATATTATCCCTACTATAGATCCTAAGGTAAGTCTTCTAAAAAGTGCAGTTATCTATGGAGCTAATGCAAGCGGTAAAAGCAATCTTATAAAATCATTAAAATTTATGAGGGATTTTGTACTTGAATCCGCAGGGACACAGATTACCCAGCTTATTCCCGTAATAAAATATCTTTTTTCCACAGAAAGCGATAAAATCCCTTCTGTTTTTGAGATAGTATTTATTATAAAGGATGTATTTTATAAGTATGGTTTCGAGGTCGATTCCGATAAGGTTCGTAAAGAGTATCTCTCTGCATATCCAAAGAAGAGAGAAAGAAAGTATTTTAATAGAGATGATGCCGGTATTCAAGTAGGAAAGTATTTCAGTGAAGGGAAGGGGTTAGAAAAAAAGACAAGGCCTAATTCTTTATTTCTATCGTACTGTGCTCAAAATAATGGTGCCGTTTCGGGAGGAATATTAAAGTGGTTTTCTAAAATAGATTTTTTGGATAATAATAATTACGACTACAATATTGGATTTGCTTTAATGCTAAATGACATGTTAAGGGACAGTAATATAAAAGCAGATGTGCTTAAATTATTAGCAATTACCGATTTGCAAATAAAGGATATTGTACAAGAATTTATTATGAATGGCAAAGCATATTATTTTACGACGCTTCATACTAAGTATAACGATAAAAATATGCGTGTAGAGGATGTTAAACTGGGTTTAGAATACGAGTCAGAAGGTACAAAAAAAATAATAAAATATTCAGTTCCAATAATCAAAAAATTATTAAATGGTGGCATTCTGATAATTGACGACATGAATGCCATGTTACATACGATAATAAGTAAAGAATTGGTAAAATTATTTAATAATAACGATAAAAATGCACAATTCGTTATTACCACACATGATACAAATTTATTGGATAAGAGGTATTTTAGAAGAGATCAGATTTGGTTTACCGAGAAAGATCAATATGGAGCAACTGATCTGTATTCTTTAATAGAATTCAAAATCGACAAAAAGAATGATGACTATTATGAAAGAGACTATATAAAGGGAAGATATGGGGCAATACCGTTTCTTGTAGATTTTTCAAAACTTTTTTCGGAAGATTGACAATGCCAATATTTCAGAGGAAGAAAATAACAAAGCCTGCATATGATAAGATATTAATTGTTTGTAATGGAGAAAAGACTGAACCAAACTACTTTAATAAATTTAAAGATGATCTATATAACAAGATGATTAAAATCGAAGGATCAGAAAAGAATACGGAAAGTCTGGTAAAATATGTCTTAGATAATTATCATATTTACGTAAAACCTGATGATGATGACGCTAAAGGATTTGATATTATATGGGTAGTATTTGACAGAGACAGCTTTCCGCCTCAAAAATTCAATGAAGCTATCAGATTAGCAGAAAACAATAAAATACGTGTCGCTTATTCGAATGAGGCATTCGAACTATGGTACCTTCTTCATTTTAATTATCACGATAGTGCAATATCAAGGAAATTATATGAAGGTAAATTAACAGATCTTTTAGGATATAAATATAAAAAAAACTCTGAGGATATGTATGATACACTCAAGGATAAACAGGAAACTGCTATAAAAAATGCAAAGAGATCATTAGAATACTATGAAAATAATGATCCTAATGGGATAAACCCTGAAAAAAATAACCCTTCAACAACCGTTCATCTATTGGTTGAAGAGTTAAATACATATAAAAAGTAAAACCTAAAACTGCTGTTCCATTTTGACATCACAGACTATTTTTTTAAGGCACTTGCCCAACCGTCCCTGAAACTGTTATACTGCCAACTTGTGAACTTATCTCTTTTTAGAAAACCGAGCAGGTATATTGGCCATGAAGTCAATATGGTCAGGAAAAGTGGCTCTCCTGTTAAGGCCGTTTTGTGCTTCCCTGATGTTTACGACATCGGTATGTCACATCTTGGGCTTAAAATCCTTTATAAGATTATCAATGACATGCCGGACTGTGCCGCGGAGAGGGCATTCTCGCCGTGGATTGACATGGAAGAATACCTCAAGAGGGAGGGGCTGCCGCTTTGTTCTGTTGAAAGCGCCACGCCTCTCCGCGATTTTGACGTTGTGGGGTTCAGTCTTCAGTATGAGCTTTCGTATCCGACAGTGCTGAATATGCTCAGCATGGGAGGGATACCCATAAGGGCGGAGGAACGGCAGGACGGCGGCGCGATAGTGATTGCCGGCGGGCCGTGTGCCTTAAATCCATTTCCCGTGCTCCCGTTTTTTGACGCCTTTGTCATAGGTGACGCAGAAGAGGTGATTAAAGATATAATGAACTCTGTCCATAGGCATAAGCGTGATGGCGACGGCAGGCGTGAAACTATTTTAAAGGAACTGGCCGCCCTTGACGGCGTTTTTGTACCGGCGTATTCATCGGGGACGGTAAGACGCCTCTATCTGGCTGACTTAAACGCTGCCCCATACCCGGACACCCCCGTAGTGCCGTACATGGAGGTCGTCCATGACAGGATAAACATCGAAATTTCGCGCGGCTGTTCATGCGGGTGCCGGTTCTGTCAGGCGGGGATGATTTACAGGCCGACGAGGGAGCGCGAGCCTTCCACAGTTTTGGCAATTGCCGAGGCTGCCGTTAAAAGCACCGGCTACGGCGAGATCTCCTTTACGTCACTAAATGCGGGGGATTATACCAGGCTGCCGGAGCTTCTCAGGATGTGCAACCGGAAGTTTGACGGCCGCAACGTGTCATTTTCGCTGCCCTCGATGAGGATAAATTCCATCACAGAGGCGGTCTTAAAGGAAATTAAAACGGTAAAGAAATCAGGGTTCACCATAGCCCCCGAGGCCGCATCCGCACGCCTTAGGAGCGTCATCAATAAGGATTTCAACGAGGACGACTATGAGCGCACTCTCCATACGATTTTCAGCCAGGGATGGCTTAACCTGAAATTATATTTTATGATAGGGCTGCCCACTGAGACAAGCGAAGACATCGAGGCCATTCCCGCTATGGCGGTGAAGTCTCTGAAGATGGCAAAAAAATTCACCTCGCGCCACGTAAATATAAACATCGGCGTCTCCACATTCGTCCCCAAGGCACACACGCCGTTTCAGTGGTACGGGCAGATACCGCTTGAAGAAATAATCGAAAAGAAACGATTTCTCATAAAGGCAATCTCCAAAAAGGGCTTAAACTTTAAGGGACACAATGAGCAGATGAGCGTGCTGGAGGGTTTTATTGCCAGAGGCGGGAGTTCCGCGGCAGCTGTCATCGAGGCCGCGTGGCGGGCAGGGGCGCGTCTTGACGCATGGGGAGATGTGTTTAAGTACGAGCACTGGCAGGAGGCGATGGAAAAAACTGGTATCGATATTGCCTCGGAGGCCGCGATGGCTTATGACTTGGCCCATGAGTTTGAATGGAACAAGATAGACACGGGTGTTTCTCATGACTATCTGAAAAGGGAATATAAAAAGGCGCTGGAGTTGGAGACGACCCATGACTGCCGCAAAGGCTGTACCGCCTGCGGCCTTAAATGCGCAAGTGCAGAGTTCTTGTGCAGGGACACAGTCGTCTCAGGCACGAATAAAGTGGCTCAATTCATAGATAGTGTCTTTAATCCTGTAAGAGTGCGTGTGGCGTTTTCAAAGGCAGGGCATCTTATGTATCTTTCTCATCTTGAGATGATGTCGGCGGTGCTCAAGGGGCTGCGGCGCGCTCTGGTGCCGCTTGTGCACTCAAAGGGATTTCATCCCATGCCGGTGGTGTCGTTTTCTCCGGCGCTTGGAGTTGGAGTTGAGGGATTGCGGGAGTATTTCGATATGGAGGTTACGCCGCCCTTTGATATTATGAAATTCAGGGAGGCCATATCGCGGGAGATCCCCTTCGAGGTAAAGGAAATGTTTTTTATTTCACGGGATACGCCGGCGCTTGGAAAATTTGTTACAGCCTATAAGTACGCGTTCCGTATCGATGAATCTGAGACGATTTCCTCGCTCAGGGATAAATTAATTTCAGCAGAGCTGCAATGGTTGACACCAATGATGGTAAATTTTGATATAATTAATGGGAGACTTGTGATATTAGTTAAAGACACGAATGAAAAAAAGGTGAAAATTTCTGAGATAGCAGAGGTACTCACGGGGTTAAACGCGGTGGAAGCCGGTATTAAAAGACTGGCCCTCTATGGGTGGGTAAACGGCGGCGATGGGGTAGGCGGCAGATGGGTGATGCCCTGCGAGGCTTCGGGCGGAAACAGTGTGCCCGAATTGCCGGAATTAAAAGAGGCGGTGGATATTGGCTAACGAGATAATAATAAATACGACATTGGACGAAGTACGCGTAGGGGTGCTCGAGGGCGGACAGCTCGTCGAGTTCTACGTGGAAAGAAAGAAAGAGGCGAGCCTCGTAGGAAACATATTTAAAGGTAAGGTGGTAAAAATACTGCCGGGAATGCAGTCTGCCTTCGTAGATATTGGGCTTGAAAAGGCGGCGTTTCTCTACGTTGCCGACATAAAGACCGAGGTTGACGATTTTTCTGAATTTATGGAGGACACCGACGTGCCTATTGAGATACCAGGCAGGCGCGCAAGGAGCGACCTCACCATCAGCGAATTGATTCAGGAGGGGCAGGAGGTGCTTGTACAGGTCTCAAAAGATCCAATCGGGACGAAGGGTGCCAGAGGCACATCCTATATAACCATACCCGGCAGATATCTCGTCCTCATGCCGACAATAGAGCATGTCGGCATCTCCAGACGCATAGTAAATGTCGAGGAGCGCCAGCGCCTCAGGGCAATTATAGACGAGATAAGACCCAAGGGCTATGGCCTCATTGTAAGGACCGCAAGCGAGAACTCAGACCTCGAGGAACTAAGAAAGGACACCGAGTTCCTGCTTCTTATCTGGGACAATATTCAAAAGAAAAAGGAAAAGGTCTCAGCCCCGTCGCTGCTTTACAGCGACCTTGACCTCACCTTCAGAAGCGTACGCGACCTGCTTAACGACGATGTCGAACGTCTGGTCATAGACAACAGGGATGAGTACGAGAATATTCTCGACTTTGTAAAGAACTTCTTTCCAAAACTGCTGAAGAAAATAGAGCTATATGACAGGCGCGAGCCAATATTCGAGGCATTCGGAATAGAAATAGACATATATAAGGGTTTGGACAGAAAGGTGTGGCTTAAATCAGGCGGCTACATTGTAATAGACCAGACCGAGGCCATGACCGTCATAGACGTAAACACAGGCAAGTTTGTCGGGAAAAAAGACCTTGAGGACACCATTTTAAAGACGAACCTCGAGGCTGTCAAGGAAATCGCCTACCAGATAAGGCTGAGAAACCTGGGCGGCATAATCATAATAGATTTCATAGACATGGAAATTCTCGAAAACAGGGATAAGCTCTACTCGGCCTTTGTTGAGATGATGAAAAAAGACAGGGCTAAAAACACCATATTCAATGTCTCAGAGATAGGTCTCATTCAGATGACGAGAAAGCGGATAAGGGAAAGCCTCGGCAGGACGCTGTGTGAAAGCTGCCCGATGTGCGATGGCAAGGGGTTTGTTAAATCTCCTAAGACTATAAGTTATGAGATTTTCAGGAGATTAAAAAAGATTCCCCTTCACAAGGGAGCCAAGGTAATCATCTCGGCCAATCCCATAGTCGCCGACTACCTTTCGGACGAACAACGCGCCGGTCTTGAGGAGTTCGAGGTAACCTATGATATAGTCATCATAGTGAAGGCCGACTCAAGGTTTCATCGCGAGAAGATTGAAATAATGGTTATTTAGATAACATGCAAATTCTTCCAAAAAAGTTCGGGGATAAGTACGAGGCTCTGCTGACGTATTTAAGGGGATTAGAGGGCGTGGTACTGGCGTACTCCGGCGGCGCGGACAGCACATTTTTACTCATGGCGGTGAGGGACTCAGGCGTTTCAGCTCTTGCGGTAACGGCCGTCTCTCCTTCGATGTCATCCTCTGATTTGAATGCCGCACTTGATATGGTCAGTGCCATCTCAGTTGCTCACGAGATAATTCACACCGACGAGCTTAACGATGAAAATTATTCCAGTAATACCCCTGACAGGTGCTTTTACTGCAAAAGCGAACTGTTTAAGAAATTAAAAGACATTGCCACGGCTAAGGGACTGCCCCATGTAATAGATGGAAGCAACATAGACGACCTCGGCGACTATAGGCCGGGCCTCAGGGCAAAGGCCAGCTATGGCGTGATAAGTCCGCTTGCCGAGGTAGGGCTTACAAAGGCTGAGATTCGTCAATTATCCAGATGTAAGGGACTAAAGACATGGGACAGGCCCTCATCCCCCTGTCTCAGCTCGAGGCTTCCCTATGGGGAGCAAATCACCGTGAGTGCCCTGCGTATGGTTGAGCAGGCGGAGGTAGTATTAAAAGATCTTGGCTTTGTGAACCTGAGGGTGAGAAAACACGGCGACATGGCACGCATAGAACTCATGGATGAGGATATAGCAAAGGCAGTCAGGGCGGAAATCAAAGAGGTCATCATACAAAGATTTAGGGAAATCGGCTTTCTCTATGTAACCCTGGACATGGAGGGCTACCGGAGCGGGAGCCTCAACAGGGGGTTAAAAGCAGCTGGAGTTTCCATCTCGTAACGCGATGAACGAGAAGGAATTCATAAGTCTAATTCGCCTGTGCGTAAAATGTGGCGGCTGCAAGACGCAATGCCCCACTTACTCGGTGTGCAAAGAGGAGTCGGAGACCGCCCGCGGCCGCATAAGGCTCTTACACGCACTTGTCGAGGGCAAGGTCAAACCGACCAAAAAATTCAACGAAAAACTCAGAAGCTGTGTCCTCTGCGGCTCGTGCGCAAATCACTGCCCGCTCAACATAGACCTAATGGAGATATTCTACCACGCCAGGACAATAATAAAAGACCATGACAACACATTGGCCGCTGCCGGTTTTTTGAGTAAGCTCGCGTTTAAGAACACGGATTTCACCATAAACCTGATTAAGCCATTTCAGAAAATGATTAATAACAGGCTTGCAAGAAAAAAACTAATGCCGGCGAATGTCCAATTCACTGAGAATCAGTTCAAGAAGACGGGCATATTTATGGTAAAAAATAAGATAGGCCGTGTGGCGGTATTTACGGGCTGTACGATAAAGCATATATATCCTGAGCTGATGTTCTCGGTGGCGAGGGTCTTCAACGCGCTGCGCTATGAGGTGGTATTTCCGACGTCGGAGGTATGCTGCGGGGTGCCGTTCAGGTCGCTTGGCCTGGAGTCGACGGCTGTGTCATATGCGGAGAAGAACTACGAGATCTTTAGTAAACTGAAGGTTGATGCCATTATATCGCTCTGCCCGACGTGTGTAGTCTCGCTGAAAAAGCACTATCCCGTATTAATAAATAAGGAGCTTGAAAATGTCTATGACATATCGGACTTCCTGCGTGGCAGGATAGACATGGACATGATTGACGACAACATCGGCCAGCGGCGTAAGACGGTGAACCTGAAAGCGGTGTTTCATGAATCATGCCATCAGCGCAACGAACTCAAAAACGGCAGCCAGACAAGGGAACTGATACGCGCGCTGCGACGTGAGCAGCACGATGCTTCCAACCCCTTTGACATAGAGCTTCTTGAGCCGGACAAGCAGTCATGCTGCGGCTTCGGCGGGACATTCAGCGTGTTTTTTAACGATATGTCAAATTACATACTTAATGAAACCGTAAAAGAGCTGGACAAGACAAAGGCCGAGGCAGTAATCACCACATGCCCCAACTGCATATTCCAGCTAAGCAAGGCAATTCAGGACAAGCCCATCTACCATCTGATAGAAATCATCGAAGAGGCCATAACCCCGCAGGTGTAAGGTTTTACGTAATTACTGTGCAGCTCTTGTGATATAATATACTAATGAGCAAGAACGGCGAACAGTCTGACATGGAAGGGCAAGCGTGGGAAGCCGTGCTGTCGTCGATTTGCCGATTGCAAGTCGTGCTGCCGGAAGCAGTGCTTGTTGGCGGGACAGCTTCGGCGATTTACGCTGAGCACCGTCTTTCGTTTGACCATGATCATGTTCTGCCCGATCTCAGGGAGCGCTTCGATGCTGTTTTATCTGAACTGGAAGCGGTTTCAGGTTGGGAGACGGCACGTGTCAAACGTCCTGTTTTAATCCTCGGCTCTCTGGATGGGGTTGAGACTGGTGTGCGTCAACTACGCCGAACAAAGCCTTTAGAAACCACGGTCATGCGAGTGGGCGGTCATGAATTGGTTTTGCCGGCATTGCCGGAGGTGCTGCGCATAAAGGCCTTTCTCTGCCTGCAGCGTAATGCCACGCGGGACTATCTCGATTTGGCCGCTTTGGCTGCACATATTGGGGTCGAAGCCGCCTGTGACGCTCTATGGAGCATGGATGAACTCTACCCGCAAAAGAGCGGAGGTGAGTGGGTTGTGCGTACTCAGCTGATACAGCAGCTTTCAGCGCCGCAACCATACGACCTCGATGAAATAGACCTTGCCGAATATAAGGGGGTTCGTCCTCCATTTGATAGCTGGGGTTATGTTGCCGGGATGTGCGGCAAATTGTCCGATTGGCTGCTGAATGTTTGTGAGAAGGCGTTGCCTGAGGAGTTTGAAGAATGAAGCACCGCCACTTAACGCATGAGAAATTTACGATTGCGGCAATTGAGGACATTATTGACAGAGGCCAGGTACCCGACTGGATTCCATTGATCAGAGCAATTCGGGCTGACCCGTACGGTGAGATTGCCTTGAAAACTGGTGCCCTGTGCGAGCGCCCCCTGTTCGGGTCATCTGTATTTCGTCGCGTACTCAACGCCGCGAGACAGTCGCGTCCGTTAAAACTACATACTTAACGAACCCGAAAAGGGCTTGATAAGACAAAGGCCGAGGCAGTAATCACCACATGCCCAAACTGAATATTCCAGCTAAGCAAGGCAATTCAGGACAAACCCATCTACCATCTGATAGAAATAATCGAAAAAAGACTTGACAAATGAATATTAGTGTTATAAACTAGTAAATGTTGTACAACAAAAGAGTTGTATAACATCACCGTCATGTCTGTGGCGGCAGTTTCTACTGGAGGTGTTAAGTTATGGTTGACCACATTAACGACGAAGAAGGGCCATCATTCGTAATCGGCAATATCGCCAGAGGAATCGATATGTGGGACAGGGATGCTGAAATAGATGAAATTTGGAAAACCTTAAAAAATGACAATGTATTGCTCAAGGCATGTCGCAGGTTTGGTAAATCGAGCATTATGTTAAAGATGAAAGAAAATCCTCGTCATGATTTCATTTGCTTTATGTTCGATGCGGAAAGCACGAAAAGTCCTGAGGATTTCGTTGTTACCCTTCTTGATAAATTACGTGCCGAGAATGAATTAAATGGTGATGCAAACCTAAAGAAATTGTTAAAGAAAGCAATAAGGATTATAAAAAAATCATTTAACGCCATTGATCAGGTGGGTATCTCAGAGTTTAGTTTGAAATTTAGAGATGCCATCTCTTCTGATTGGCGTAAAGTAGCAGTTGAACTTATTGATTATTTATCTGGTTTCAACAGAAAGATTTTGTTTATTATCGATGAACTTCCTCAGTTAATTCTAAATATGAAACAACACCACGATAATAACGTGGCGTGTGAGTTTCTTAACTGGTTTCGAGAGGTTCGACAATCACATAATTTATCGAATATTCGATGGCTTTTTGGTGGCTCAATTGGTATTGAACATGCAATAAAAAAGGTTGGTGCTCAAAACACCGTGATTAATGACCTCTCTATAATTGTTTTAAAGCCATACAGCGATAAAATAGGCAGAGAATTTATCGCGGCATTATTAAAACAAGAGGGGAAGTTCAGAGAAATATCATCAGGGATAATTGAAAAAATCATGAACACCGTCGGCTCACCGGTACCATATTTCCTTCAAATTCTCATAAAAGAAAGCTTGGATACAATGAACGCTGCGGGAGAGGCTACTCTGACTAATGAAATCATAGAAGATGCATATCATGAAAGCGTACTTGGTGTTGCAAAAAGGGCTTATTTTGAGCACTTTTATGATAGGCTTTCCGACTACTATGACAACAACGAGGTTGAAATAGTCAAGCAGATCATTGTCGAGACGGCTAGAAAAGAAGGTGGTATATCAAAAGCAGATCTCTCTGATTTATATAAAACGATAGTGGGAGATAAAATCCCTGGGACACGTATTAACGATATTATGGCCGACCTTCAAAATGAATTTTATATTGTTTATGATCATACTATCGGCACTTATCGTTTTTTAACGAATGTTCTAAGGGATTGGTGGTTGAGATATCACAGTGATTAGAGGGGGTAACACTGAACCAATTATATGAATTCACGCCCGGACTTTTGACTTCAGATGTGCTCATTTCTATCTCTATGGGCAGGGATAGAGATATTTCGCGTATTGAGAACATTTTAAAGAACGCCTCAAGCGGCAGAAGTCTATCAAACTCCATACTTATCGGGCCTAAAGGAATCGGCAAGACTCATATTCTTAACATTATTTACCGTTCAATACGGGGCAATAGGAAAATAAATGATAAGATTGCCGATCTTAAAGAGCGCTTTACGCCAGTCCTATTCTCTGAGGAAGAATATGTAAGCGGCGACATCACGAAGTTTGTTTTGACTATACTGCGTTATTTGCCTAACTCAAAAGATAATAAGCCTATTTCTATTCCGAAGGAATTTATCAATCTAACCCGAATAACAGAAAAAGAAAGGGCAGCGGCAGTTTCATTTCTAAAGACATTCAAGGAAAAGACGGGGAAAATCTTGCTCTTGTTAATAGACAACTTTAACGACATAATCGAAAAATTCACGAGAGAAGACCAATCCGCGCTGAGAGACGTACTGATGACGACAGACAGCGTATTAATAATTGGGGCGGCGCCGACACTCTTCGATGGCATAATCAATTACGACAAACCTTTTTATAACTTTTTTGAAGTTATCAGGCTGCGTGATTTCTCATATAAAGAGACGACTGAACTGTTATATCGATTCGCGGCGATTGAAGGAAATGATGAGCTAATAAAAAAACTTGAAAACTCCAAATCTAAAATAGAGGCGATTCACAGACTCACCGGCGGCAACCCGCGTTTAATCCAGACACTTTTTAATATCGTCGTCAAAGAGGATGCGGCCTCTGTTGAGGATATGTTGATAAAACTTCTTGACAACCTTTCGTCATATTTTAGAGAACGAATGCGCGACCTTCCCAATCAACAAATGGAAATCATAGATGTTATGGCGAGGGCGGAGACGCTTTTAACGCCCACAGAAATAGCCGCTGCGGCTCATTTACCCGTCAATACGGTAAACTCACAGCTTACGAGGCTGGAAAAAAGCGGCTATGTAAAAAATGTGACGCCAAAAAGAAAAAGAACTGTATTTTACGATATAAATGAAAGGCTGTTCAGCCTATGGCGTCAAATGAGAGTAGATGCCGGAAGAAAACGACTGAGTTTAATCGTCAGGTTCTATGAAATATGGTTTTCTAAGGAAGAACTTCAATTGCATCTTGATAAAATATTAAAAGAGATCACAGAAAAATGCGCCGATGAGTGTCAATTGAGTAAGTGTATGGACAACCTCTACTATATTAAAGAAGCAATCCCTGAATTTAAAGGTAAAGGGGAAGCCTTGATAGCTTATCAAAAGGGAAACTATAAAGCAACTATTGTAATTTTAAAAAAACATTTAATGAAGAATCCTAATGACTATGAAGCGTTGTTAAATCTTGGTGCTGTATATTTAATGGAAGGACAACCTGATAAGGCGATAGCGGCATATAACAAGGCATTAGAGATTAATCCTAATGACTATGAAGCGTCGTCAAATCTTGGTGCTTTATATTCAAGCACAGGAGAACATGACAAAGCGATAGAGGCATGTAACAAGGCATTAGAAATTAATTCTAAATACGATGGTGCATGGTATAATCTTGGTAATGCATATTCAGCCACAGGACGACCCCACAAGGCGATAGCGGCATATATCAAGGCATTAGAATTTGATCCTGAAAACTATAGGACGTTGAATAATCTTGGGGTTATTTATCTTATTATTGGTCAACATAAAAAAGGATTTAACGCATTACTTAGTTCTATTAAGATTCAACCAAATGAAAAACTCCCATTAAATGGTATGTTTTATTTGTTTTATATAACATTTGTTCATGAGGCAATCAAAGGAAACGCTGCAAATGCTCTATATTCTTTACAAAAGATGATAGAAGTCTCATACGCTACCATATTAAAAAAAGAAATGCAAGATTTCTTTGTAAATTCGTTTAAAGAAATCGCAAAAAGCAAAAAATACAATTTCTTAAGACAGGCTTTAGACGAGGTAAAGAAGACCGGTGAAGATGAATTGTATGAATTATTACGGCCATTCGATATTATTGTAAAATATTACGAGACTAAGGACGAGAACGTAATCGAACGGCTTAAGCCGGAGGTGCGTCTTATTGTCGATGAGATAATGAAAGAAATCGAAGGGGCGGCAGACACCGAATCATCACCAATCGAATCATCCTGAGCCTGTCGAAGGATGCTCCTTTATTTCGCATTTCCCTATAAAAGTGAAATGCTAAGACAAATTTTCACGGCTTTCGCCAATATCCCCGAATACAAATTGTACCAGTGTCATCGCTGAAATAGCGGCCGTCTCTGCTCTTAATATCCTGCTTCCCAGAGTTGCGATTACAACCCCTGAGGACTCGGCGAGCTTGACCTCTTCGGCAGTAAAACCCCCTTCGGGGCCGGTTATGACGTAGGTCGTTCCTGTTTGCGCTGTAAGGCTGATTTCCTTCAGACCCTTCCCTCGGGCTTCGTAAAACATTATGGCAGCAGCACCCTCGGCTTGTATCAATTCTGTCAACGCGGTAAAACTCGCAGTCTCCGCTATTTCAGGAACAACTACCCGCATCGACTGCCTCGCGGCCTCTATGGCTATCTTTTTCCACCTGTCTATCTTTCTTGTGTAATCAAGCTGTGTGCGGGTTGTTACCAACGGGATTATCCTTTTAACTCCAAGTTCAACGGCCTTCTGAACCACTAAATCCATTTTTGAACCCTTTAACATGCCCTGGCAAAGCGTTATTGAAAGTGGAGATTCAGTATCCGGTGCAGGCTGCGGGGTGATGGACAGATGTACTGCGTTTTTGGCGCAAGAGGTAATTATGCCCTTGAAAAACCGGCCCTTTTCGTCAAATATGAATAGCTCACCGCCGGTCTTATACCGCAGCACTGTAAGAATATATCTCGCAGTCTCACCAGTGATGACCGCCGCCGCACCCTGAATTGCCGAGGATTCTACAAATTGCCTGGTAGTGGGCATTGATCAGGAATCAACCCGTAAACATCTCTTTCAGTTTCTCCCTGAATGTCTTTTGTACATCGTCGCCGCTGATACTGGCATATTCCTCGAGGATCTCGCGCTGCCTCGGCGTTATCTTCTTTGGGATGTCTATGTAAACCCTTACGATTTGGTCACCGCGGGCGCCGCCTCCCAAACGCTGGACACCCTCCCCTCTTATTTTAAACTGTTGCCCCGATTGCGTCGCCTGAGGGATTTTCAGCTTTGAGACCCCCTTAAGCGTTGGGACCTCTAACTCACCGCCAAGAACCGCCGTTGGATAGCTGATTGGGATTTCGCAATATATGTCTCTTTCATGGCGTTTAAAAAACGGGTGCTCAATTACATTTATAAATATGTACAAGTCCCCCGGAGGCGCCCCGCGCTCTCCTGATTCGCCCTCAGAGGTCATTTTAAGACGTGTATTGGTATCGATGCCGGGTGGAACCTTTACTGACAAATTCCGCATCTTTTTCACCTTGCCGCTACCGCCGCACTCACCGCAAGGGTCTGTAACTACAACGCCAGCCCCGCCGCACTTGGGGCATGTCCTGCTAACGGCAAAAAACCCCTGTTGAAAACGCACCTGCCCGTTTCCATTGCACTGCTGGCATGTCTGAGGTGGGCGGCCGCTTGCCGAACCACTGCCGCTGCACTTATCACAACTCTCCATTCGGGGGATGGATATCTTTTTCTCCGTACCAAAGGCCGCCTCCATGAGCGTAATCTCAAGGTCATACCGCTGGTCTGCCCCGCGCATTGAACGCTGTCTCCTCTGCCCGCCGCCTCCACCGAAAATATCCCCAAGAAAATCATCGAATATATCAGTGAAAGCGCCAAAACCAAAATCAGCCGCGCCTGCTCCTCCACCCATTCCCGACATCCCGTCCATCGAGCCGAACCTGTCATAATGGGCGCGCTTTTTGGCGTCGGACAGGCACGAATATGCCTCGTTTATCTCCTTAAACTTCTCCTCTGCCCCCTTATCGCCGGAGTTGCGGTCAGGATGATACTTAAGGGCCATCTGCCGGTAAGCCTTCTTTAGCTCATCGGGCGTGGCACCCCTCTCAACCCCCAGTGTATTATAGTAGTCTTTCATTATTGCTTTTTGTTCTTGTCAACATCTTCAAATTCTGCATCTACTACTTCCTCTTCGGGGCCTCCCGCCTTTGCGCCGCCTTCACCCTGATGTCCCTGTTCGGACGCGGACTTTGCCGCGGCGTCTTTATACATCTGCTCGGCAAATTTATGAGATACCGTCGTAAGGGTCTCCATTGCCTTTTTTAACTCTTCGGGGTCAGTGACGGTGTCCTTTATATCTTTCAGGTGTTTAAGGGCTGTCTCCGCCTCTTCCTTTTCAGCCGGATTAACCTTATCGCCATATTCTTTCAGCGACTTCTCCACCGCATATACCAGTGCGTCGGCCTCGTTCCTGGTGGTTATAAGCTCTTTCTTTCTCTTGTCTTCGTCAGCGTGTGCCTCGGCGTCCTTGACCATCTTTTTTATCTCGTCGTCTGAAAGGCCGCTTGAGGCGGTTATTTTAATCGACTGCTCCTTGCCCGTACCAAGGTCTTTTGCCGAAACGTGGAGTATGCCGTTAGCGTCTATGTCAAATGTTACCTCAACCTGAGGGACGCCGCGAGGGGCGGGCGGAATGCCAAGCAGCTCAAAATTGCCAAGCAGCTTATTGTCCCCTGCCATCTCCCTTTCTCCCTGGAATACCTTTATCGTAACCGCCGGCTGGTTGTCCGTCGCGGTCGAGAATATCTGGCTCTTTTTCGTCGGTATAGTCGTATTTCTCTCGATGAGTTTCGTAAATACACCGCCGAGTGTCTCGATGCCCAAAGACAATGGGGTTACGTCAAGCAGCAGTACCTCTTTTACGTCTCCTTTGAGAACAGCGGACTGGATTGCCGCCCCGACGGCGACGACCTCGTCTGGATTCACTGTCCTGTTGGGTTCCTTGTTGAAAAACCCCTGTACGGTCTGAATAACCTTGGGCATTCTCGTCGAGCCGCCCACAAGGAGCACCTCGTCTATCTCCGATGTAGTCATTCCAGCGTCTTTCAGCGCCTTCCTGCACGGCTCTATAGAGTGCGTTATCAAATCATCGACGAGCTGCTCACACTTCGCCCTCGATAGTTTAAGCAGCAGGTGCTTCGGCCCGGAGGCGTCCGCCGTGACAAACGGCAGGTTTATCTCTGTCTCCGAAGCGCTTGAAAGCTCTACCTTAGCCTTTTCAGCCGCCTCCTTCAGACGCTGGAGGGCCATCTTGTCTTTCTTTAAATCAATGCCCTGTTCCTTTTTGAACTCATCCACCAGCCAGTCCATTATGCGTATGTCAAAGTCATCGCCGCCGAGGTATGTATCGCCGTTTGTCGATTTGACCTCGATTACGCCCTCGCCTATCTCAAGTATCGATATGTCAAACGTACCGCCGCCAAGGTCATAGACCGAAATCTTCTCCTCTTTTTTCTTGTCTATGCCATAGGCAAGCGAGGCCGCGGTCGGTTCGTTGATTATTCTCAGGACGTTCAAACCAGCTATTTTACCGGCTTCTTTTGTGGCCTGTCTCTGGTTGTCGTCAAAATATGCAGGTACTGTTATAACGGCGTCTGTGACCGTCTCGCCAAGAAAATCCTCGGCGGCCTGTTTTAGTTTCTGAAGTATCATCGCCGAAATCTGCGGCGGGGCATAGCGCTTCCCCCGGATTTCCACATGTGCGTCGCCGTTTGGGGCCTCTACTATCTTATATGGGAGCCTCTTTTTTGCGTCCATAACCTCAGGGGAATTATACTTTCTTCCCATCAGGCGTTTTACGGAGAATATCGTATTTTCAGGATTCGTAATCGACTGCCGTTTTGCTATCTGCCCAACCAATCTCTCGTCCTTATCTGTGAACGCGACCACGGACGGCGTCGTTCTGTTGCCTTCCTGGTTTGGTATTACCACAGGCTCACCGGCCTGAACCACTGCAACACACGAGTTCGTCGTCCCTAAATCTATCCCTATTGCTCTAGCCATATCTGCCTCCTTATTGAGTTATATCGTTATTTTGCTCAGTTTCAGGCTCTGATGCCTTCCTCGACACCGACACCAGCGCCGCCCTTATTAATCTGTCCTTAAAGACGTATCCCTTTCTGAATTCCTCAACGACTGTTTTATCTTCAAGGTCGTCGCGCTCTACCTCTGCCATCGCGTGGTGGTAGGCAGGGTCAAAGGCTTTCCCCTTTGATTCTACTTCGACAACCCCGTTACTTACAAGTATCTTCTTTAGTTCCTTGAGCGTAAGATCGACGCCCTGCGCCAGGGCGTCCACCGCACCTGGGGGAACATGAGACAACGCCGCGTCAAGGTTATCCTTTACGACAAGCAGGCTTGATATCAGAGTCTCAGTGCCATACTTATATATTTCATCTTTCTCTTTTTGTATGCGCTTACGGTAATTATCAAACTCTGCATAGAGGCGCATGTACTTATCACTAAGCTCAGCGTTTTCCTGCCTTAACTTTTCTGATTGGTCAACCTGAACTTCGACCTTTACGCCGCTGTCATCGGAAGACACAGAAGGCCGGGCAGCGTCCGCCGCGCTGTTGCCAACATTTATATCAATTCTTTTCTCTTCCAATTGAGACCTCCTGATTATATGAATCCAAGCTGCCGCGACAGAAAATTCGCCGACGTGCTCACAATAGATATGGCATTGGCGTAGTCCATTCTCTGCGGCCCAATAAGACCAAGCACGCCAAACGGCTTGCCCTTTTCGTAAAATGTCGAAGCCACGAGGCTTAACGCCTTTTCATCCAGGAGCGGGTCGTTACCAACAAAGACCTGCACCCCTTCGCTTTGCAATATCTTATCGAGCAGATTTACCATCAGGCTCTTGTCGTCAATAGCCTTGGACAGCTCCTTTATCTTTTGTATGTCGTCAAAATCCGGCAGATTAATCAACTCGCTCATGCCGGATATAAATATGTCGGCATTGATAGACGAAAACACTGTCTTACACAGGCACTTCGCCTTTTCTTTGAGAGAGTCGCACTTCTGCTTTGCCTCGGCCACAACCTCTAACAATGCCTGTTTTATATCCCGCAGGGTCAACCCGGCGTATTCCTTATTCAGATAGCGGCTTATCTCGTTCATATCTTTTTGAGTAAGCCGTCCCGATGATTCCACTATCATATGGCGGACAACGCCGTATTCAGTCAGCAGGATTGCTACAATCATATTTTCTTTATATGAATAAAATTCAATCTTTCTCAGAATGCTGCTCTCTGCCGTCTTTGAAAGTATAACACCCATGTAGTGTGAGCAGTCAGACATCAGCCTCGATGTAATAGCAAGAAAATCGTCGAGACTTGCCTTCGTGTCTGTGGCCTTGTCTGAAAGCATCGAAAGAAGATTATTGTTTTGAGACATGCCGACCTCAAGCAGGGACTCAACGAAAAACCTATACGCCATACCCGTAGGAATACGCCCCGACGAGGCATATGGCTGGCTCAAAAACCCCAGGTCCTCTAAGTCGCTCATCGTGTTTCGAATAGTCGCCGATGACAGGCCAAAGCCGTATCGCTTACTGATATAGCGCGAGCCAACCGGTGCCGCTATCCCAATATAGCTCTCTATCACCGCAAATAATATCTTTCTCGTTCTGCTGTCCATAGTCTCTGTCTCTGTAATTAACCAATCATTATACACATACTATTAATAATTTAACAATGCACCGCCTGTCCTAAATCCACCATCACATTAAAGGGTATCCATGTGAAATCCCGTGGATACTGCCTCCAACCATCTCCAAACATTATTCCATCGTGAGAAAAATATTTTCATTAATGTAAAAGTGTTATGTCTAAAAACCGTTGTATAATGATACGTTACACTCTTTTCCCATAATTTTGATGGTGGATTTAGGCTGTCATCCAAAGGAACTGGATTCCAGTCAACCTCATACCATTCACCGAAATAAGTCTTCATGGGAAGGCCAATGAGACCTCCCCATGAAAAACTGTTATCTTAGTACATATCTCCCATACCGCCCATGCCGGGGTGGCCGCCGCCGCCCATTGGCATCTTGTCTTCCTTTTCGGGCAGGTCGGTTATCATCACCGAGGTCGTGAGCATTAACGACGAAACTGAGGCCGCGTTCTGAAGCGCGCATCTGGTTACCTTAGTCGGGTCAATTATGCCCTCGGCCATCATGTCGCAGAACTTCTCGTTCTGGGCGTCAAAGCCATAGTTCTGATCCTTGGACTCCTTCACCTTCTCGATTATTATTGCGCTCTCAAGGCCGGCATTAGTGATAATCTGCCTGATTGGCTCCTCAAGCGCCTTTTTGATTATACTGGCACCGATTTTCTCGTCACCCTTTAACTGTAGCGCGTCAATCGTCGCTATACACCTGAGAAGGGCAACTCCGCCGCCGGGAACGATACCCTCTTCGACGGCCGCGCGGGTGGCGTGAAGTGCGTCTTCAACGCGCGCCTTCTTTTCTTTCATCTCTGTCTCAGTGGCAGCACCCACATTGATTACGGCAACGCCGCCTACGATTTTGGCGAGCCTCTCCTGGAGTTTCTCTCTGTCGTAGTCAGACGTGGTCTCGTCAATCTGTGCCTTTATCTGCTTTACACGGCCTTTAATGGCGTCCTGTTTGCCTTCACCTTCCACTATCGTCGTGTTGTCCTTATCTATGGTTATCTTTTTGGCGCGCCCGAGGTCAGTCATCTTCACGTTTTCGAGCTTCATACCGAGGTCGTCAGAGATTACCGTGCCGCCGGTGAGAATTGCGATGTCCTCAAGCATGGCCTTACGCCTTTCGCCAAAGCCGGGGGCCTTTACGCCGCATACCTGAAGCGTACCGCGCAGCTTATTCACTACCATTGTGGCAAGGGCCTCGCCCTCGATGTCCTCAGACAGGATAAGTAAGGGTTTGCCCATCTTCGCTATCTGCTCAAGCAGTGGAATCAGGTCTTTCATCGAGGAAATCTTCTTGTCATAGAGAAGGATATGGGCGTTTTCTAATACGCACTCCATTCTTTCAGAGTCGGTAACGAAATACGGCGAGATATAGCCGCGGTCAAACTGCATACCTTCTACGACTTCAAGGGCGGTTGCCATGGACTTGGCCTCTTCAACGGTGATTACGCCGTCTTTGCCCACTTTGTCCATCGCCTCGGCAATCAGATCGCCGACTGATGGGTCATTGTTCGCTGAAATCGTCCCAACCTGCGCTATCTCTTTCTTGTCCTGAACCTTCTTGGACATCGCCTTGAGTTTCTCGATAACCGCGGTAACGGCCTTTTCCATTCCGCGCTTCAGGTCCATTGCGTGAGCGCCCGCTACGACATTCTTCACGCCTTCTTTGTAGATGGCGTGGGCGAGCACGGTGGCAGTCGTCGTGCCGTCGCCGGCGGTGTCAGAGGTTTTGGATGCAACCTCTTTTAATAACTGCGCGCCCATGTTCTGAAATGGCTCCTTAAGCTCTATCTCTTTGGCCACCGTTACGCCGTCTTTTGTGATTGTCGGAGAACCATACTTCTTGTCAAGTATGGCGTTTCTGCCCTTAGGGCCAAGTGTCGCCTTTACGGCACTGGCAAGTACGGTTATACCTTCAAGTATTTCCCTTCTTGCCGCTTCATCAAAAAGTAACTGTTTAGCTCCCATTTACACCCTCCTATGCGATTATTCCTAAGACGTCTTCTTCTTTGATTATTAAATAATCAACATTATCGATCTGAACCTTGGAGCCGGAATACTTATCGAAAAATATCTCGTCCCCGACCTTAAGCTCTTTGACCTCTGAACCAACTGCCTCGACCTTACCGCGCTGCGGCTTTTCTTTGGCCGTGTCCGGTACATATAACCCACCGGCGGTTCTTTCCAGCTCTTCTTTGTAGCTTACGAACACACGCTCTTTTAATGGTTTAAACTTCATAGAGTCACGCTCCCTTCTGTATTATTAGCACTCACAAGGAGTGATTGCTAATAATATAACATACCTTTTTCAGTTTTGCAAGTATTTTTTTCAGCCGGCACTTTTTTTACATAGGCTCGACATTCATAAGGTCGGGAATTGACAAGGACATCCTAAACGGTTTACAATTAACTATGGCAAAAACGTCTAAGCATGTACATACAGAAAGGGAGGCGTACCGGTACATGGAAAACGCCAGAGGGCTGTTAAAGGCGGCGGCTATTGAAGGTAATATCTATCTCGATAAGAAGCCAGTCCGTGAAGCGTTCGGCACGGCATACCTTGCCATTCTCGAAGCCATTAACGAAGCTCTAATAAAGAAGGGGTTTACACGCAAAGAACTTCCAAAATCCGTTGACGGGTATATGGCGGCCATAAAAAAGCACTTGTCTGTTAACAATGGCAAGCTCGCAAGGGAATTTGACAGCCTCTATGAATCCCTTCATATTGCCGGATACTATCGGGGATTGCTATATCAAGTACCCTTAGTCAAAGAAGCTATGAAAGAAGCCGACGCCTTCATCAAGAAGATATTGCCTCAATCAGCGCCAGAGATTCCAAAACTACCATAGACGTGTTTTGCAATTATGTCACCTGCCGGAGGAACTTGACTTGTAAAACTAGACAGAAGAATCCTTTTTATATAGTTTTTACGGATAACGGGCTTATGTGCGTTCGAGGCTCAAGAGCAGGCAATAATCTTGGAATAAAATGAAAAATCCCTTTTCGAGGGATTGACAGAATTTTCTGTATATGCTATAAACACCATGGAAACGAGTGTAGAAGACATAGCAAGCGATAGGAAGCCATTTTACAGCAGAGCTTATGATTATTTTGTTTAATAAAATTTATAATTTTGTATCATATGATACAGACACGTAAATATATGACATATTAGAATCATCCACTGGCGGTTTTCTGCGCTGATTATAGGTCTGAAAAGGGTTAATTTATAACCATGGTGCCCGTGGTATTTTATCACGAACACCGGTGGATTTTTTATTAAGGGGAGGGGTTATGCTTAATAGTAAAAAGTTGTTGGGAATAGTAAAAATACTTACATTGGTTATTGCATTGGCGCTCTCATACACTAGTGTCTTGGCTGCTAATGCTGGCAATATCTACACTGTTGCGGGTAACGGCTCCCAATCCTATGCTGGCGACGGAGGCCTTGCAACGAGCGCGACCCTTAACGATCCTTCCGGCATAGCAGTCGATAGCATCGGCAATCTTTACATAGCCGATCAATCAAACCACTGTATCCGCGTTGTAGCAAAGGTTTCAGGAACATACTTGGGTATGGCGATGACGGCGGGTAACATCTACACCATTGCGGGTAACGGCAGCTGGGGTTATTCGGGCGATGGTGGGGCTGCAACGAGCGCGACCCTTCGCAGTCCTTCCGGCGTAGCACTAGATAGCATCGGCAACCTGTACATTGCCGATTTCGGTAACAACAGAATCCGTGTGGTAGCAAATGTTACAGGTACATATTTAGGTGTAGCGATGACGGCGGGTAACATCTACACCGTTGCGGGTAACGGCAACCAATCCTATGCCGGCGACGGAGGCCTTGCATCCAGCGCATCCCTTTACTTACCTTACTGTGTAGCGGTAGATAGCGTTGGCAACCTGTACATTGCGGACACATAAAATGTCAGAATCCGCGTGGTAGCAAATGTTACGGGTACATATTTAGGGGTAGCGATGACGGCGGGTAACATCTACACCGTTGCGGGTAGCGGCAACTGGGGCTATTCGGGCGATGGAGACCTTGCAACCAGCGCGTCCCTTTACTATCCTTACTGTATAGCGGTAGATAGCGTCGGCAACCTGTACATATCAGACCAGGATAACCACCGAATCCGCATTGTAGCAAATATTGGGGGTACATTCTTAGGCATACCGGTGACGGCGGGTAACATCTATACCGTTGCGGGTAACGGCAACTGGGGCTATTCAGGCGACGGCGACCTTGCAACCAGCGCGACCCTTCATGATACTTACGGCGTAGCGTTAGATAGCACTGGCAACCTGTACATAGCAGACATATACAACCGCAGAGTCCGCGTGGTAGCAAATGTTGAGGGTACCTATTTAGGTGTAGCGATGACGGCGGGTAACATCTACACCATTGCGGGTAACGGCACCTCTGGCTATTCAGGCGATGGTGGGGCTGCAACCAGCGCGACCCTTGATCCTGTCGGCCTAACGGTAGATAGCGCGGGCAGCCTGTACATAGCAGGCGATAATGTAATCCGCAAAGTTAATGCTTTTGCAACGTTCACAGTAACACCATGGGCTGGAGCTAACATGTACATAAACCCGGAAACAGCTCAGACTGTTTCTTATGGCAATACGGCACAATTCACTGTAACGCCATCCTACGGCTACACAGCCTCAGTAAGCGGATGCGGCGGAAGTTTATCCGGCAACATATACACTACTGGCGCTATTACCAGTGATTGCACGGTAACGGCAACATCTGTTGCAAATACCTACAGCGTGACGCCATCAGGGGGGACGAACGGTACAATAAGCCCGTCAACGGTTCAGACTGTTTCTTTCCATAATAAAACGACCTTCACGATAACGCCGAATTCAGGATACACAGCCTCAGTAAGCGGATGCAGCGGAAGTTTATCCGGTAACACATACACTACAGGCTCTATTAACGCTAATTGTACGGTAAGGGCAACGTTCTCACCAACCATTTATAAAGTAACGCCGTCGGCGGGCGCTAACGGGACAATAAGCCCGGCGACGGCGGTGTCTGTTTATTATAACAACACGTATCCATTCACAGTAACGCCAAACACGGGATACACAGCCTCGGTAGGTGGGACATGTGGTGGGCATTTATATGGAAATTATTACATAACAAACGCAATCACTGACAATTGTACGGTAGTTGCATCATTCACTGCTAACACCGCTAACACCTACACAGTAACGCCGTCGGCAGGCGCAAACGGTACGATAAGCCCAACAACAGCGCAGAATGTTTCTTCTGGTAGTATGACGACTTTCACGGTAACGCCGAATACAGGATATTCTGCCTCGGTAGGCGGCACATGCGGCGGCTCTTTGGTTGGCAGCACCTATACAACAAACGCAGTTACCGGCAATTGTACTGTAACGGCAACGTTCACGCCAATCAATTATACGGTAACGCCGTCGGCAGGCGCGAATGGGACAATAAGCCCAACAACAGCGCAGAGTGTTGCTTATGGTAATACAACGACTTTCACAGTAACGCCAAAATCAGGATATACTGCCACGGTAGGCGGTACCTGCGGCGGTAATTTATCTGGCAATAATTACACAACAAACGCAGTTACCGGTAATTGTACGGTATCGGCAACATTCGCACCAACCGTTTATTATACGGTAACGCCGTCAGCGGGAGCGAATGGAACAATAAGCCCGTCAGCGGCTGTGACTGTTGCTTCCGGGTCAACAAAGCAGTTTACTCTGCGTGCACAGGCAGGATATGCATTAGGGTCAGTCACTGGTTGCAACGGCAGTTTGTCCGGCTCGATTTACACAACCGGAGCTATTACCTCTAACTGTGCGGTAACTGCAACATTTACAAAGAATACCTTTACGGTAACACCATCAGCAGGTGCCGGAGGGGCGATTAGCCCGTCAGCCGCCGTAACTGTTACTTCCGGCACTACAAAGGCATTTGCGATAAATCCTCGCACAGGATATACTATCGCTTCGGTAACTGGATGTAACGGTTCACTCTCTGGCACCACATACACAACCGGCGCTATTACCGCTGACTGTACGGTAGCGGCGACATTTACTACACCAACGAAATATACGGTAACACCGTCGGCAGGTACCGGAGGAACGATAAGCCCATCGGCCGCTGTAACGGTTACGTCCGGGTCAACAAAGGCTTTTACGATAAGTCCGCATACAGGATATACTATCGCTTCGGTAACTGGATGTAACGGTTCACTCTCTGGCACCATCTACACAACCGGTGCTATTACGGCTGACTGTACGGTAGCGGCGACATATACTACACCAACGAAATATACGGTAACGCCAACAGCGGGCACAGGAGGAACGATAAGCCCATCAGCCGCTGTGAATGTTACTTCCGGGTCGACACAGGCGTTTACGGTACATGCACAATCAGGATATGCTATCGCCTCGGTAACGGGATGTAACGGTTCTTTGTCCGGTACGACATACACAACAGGTGCTATTACCTCTAGCTGCACAGTAACGGCAACATTTACTACAAACACCTTTACGGTAACGCCATCTGCAGGCGACGGAGGGGCAATAAGCCCATCGACCCCTGTAACTGTTACTTCCGGGTCAACAAGGGTGTTTACGGTAAATCCCCGAACAGGATATACTATCGCTTCAGTAACTGGATGTAACGGTTCACTGTCTGGAAAAACATACACAACGGGTGCTATTACCGCTGACTGTACGGTAGCGGCAACGTTTACAAAATAGTTCCAACAAATAACAAAAAGGGGGCTGTGCCCCCTTTTTTACTTATCTATAAATTACATTTCGACATTCGTTAGATTACAGGTCGCTCTGCGGCTTTTATTTTATTGTCATTGTGAGGAATAATATGGGGGCTGTAAGGTTAAAGAAGTTTTTGAACGGACTGTTAGTGTTACTGTCATTTCTTTCATTGTTTGTATCCACATCGGCATATGCAAATGTTTCCGCAGGTGCGTACCACACAGTGGGGATAAAAAGCAATGGTACTCTTTGGGCCTGGGGTTCTAATAACACAGGTCAATTAGGAAACGGCACAAACACAGATAAGAACTCTCCGGTACAGATAGGGTCATCAACAAATTGGGCAACCGTATCCGCTGGTGCTTACCACACAGTTGGAATAAAAAGTGACGGCACGCTCTGGGCCTGGGGTTTTAATAACACTGGTCAATTAGGAGACGGCACGACCACAAATGAGAACTCACCGGAACAAATAGGGACATCGGCAAATTGGGTATCTGTATCCGCGGGTGCTCAGAACACGGCTGGGATACAAAGTAACGGTACTCTTTGGGTATGGGGTGATAATAGCGATGGCCAAATAGGAGACGGTACCACAAATACATCTAATGCCTCGCCAGCACAGGTAGGCACCTCGACAAATTGGGTATCCGTATCTGCCGGTTCTGGTCACATAGCAGGGATAAAAAGCGACGGGACTCTCTGGGCCTGGGGTGATAATAGTTATGGCCAATTGGGAGATGGCACAAATACATCGAGAACCTCGCCTGTTCAGATAGGGACTTCGACGAATTGGGCATCCGTATCTGCCGGTGAATTCCACACGGTAGGGATAAAAAGTGACGGCACGCTCTGGGCGTGGGGTGATAATTACTATAATGAATTGGGAGACGGCACAAATACATCGAGAACCTCGCCTGTTCAGATAGGGATTTCGACTAGTTGGGCATCCGTGTCCGCGGGTTATACTTATACGATGGGGATAAAAAGCGATGGTACGCTTTGGGCATGGGGTTTTAATTATTATGGCCAATTAGGAGACGGTACAGCGCTGACTTATACGTATATTGACGCGCCGGAACAAATAGGGACATCTGCCTGGGCATCTGTATCCGCAGGAGGGGACGAACACACGGCAGGGATAAAAAGCGACGGCACTCTTTGGGCATGGGGGGGGAATGACAATGGTGAAATCGGAGACGGCACAAATACATCGAGAACATCGCCTGTTCAGATAGGGACTTCTTCATGGATAATATCGCCATCCTCATATACCCTGAATGTGAGTAAAACTGGCAGCGGCACGGTAACAAGCAGTCCATCGGGAATAAACTGCGGCACTACCTGTTCTGCATCCTATGCGTCAGGCACTTCTGTAACGCTTACAGCAACCGCGGCTTCCGGTTATACTTTTTCAAGCTGGTCGGGGTGTAACTCATCAAGTGGCTCACAATGTACAGTTACAATGTCATCGGCAAAAACTGTGACGGTAACGTTTACGTCAGGCATTTCGGACTCTGATGCTGCCTCCGCGGCATTTAGCGCAGTCTATAGTCTATATGCTTCGTGGTTTGGGTCAGCATCCGGGACCATACAGACGGGAACATCATGGATATCCTTTTACCAACTATATACGAATGGCGCTTACCTTGTAGCCGGAACAGATGGAAATATGTATGTGTACTATAATGGCCAGTTGTCCGGTTTAGGGTTAACGTGGAATTCATTAGGTGAGGCGGTTACGGAAATTAATGTAATCTATGCACAATATGCCTCATGGTTTGGATCAAAATCCAGAGGCATATCTGTTGGAACATCAAGTTCAGTCACGTACTATGTCCAATGGTTTACCAATGGTGCTGCTGTAGTAGCCTGGACAGATGGATATATGTACACTTATTACAGTGGTACTTCGTATTCTTTAGGGGTAAAATGGAAATAACTGAAGATTAGGAATGGTATGCGATAGGCGGCTTAAAGGCCGCCTATCGTTTAATGTTGCTCTATACGGGGCGGCGGCGCGGCAGAGAATATTCCCTATCGTTCGTGTTATCCTATTAGTATAGCCGTGGAGCGCCATAATGAGGTAAAAAGAGTGCATCAAAAGTATGACATCACATTAAAGAAACTTCTTAAAGACATACCGTCAGCGTTTCTTAAGATTCTGACCGGCTTTGAGACCGGTAAGTTTCTCGATATTACGCTTGTGGACATTCAGTACCGGATGCCTGATTTGATTATTGAACTGCCTGACAGCAGCATCTTACATATCGAGATTCAAAGCACTTCAGACAGTACGATGTTAATGAGGATGTATCTCTATTCAGCCCTGATTTTCGGCCAGTACGGCAGGCTGCCGAGGCAGATTGTCCTGTATGTCGGCAGCAAACCTCACACAATGAAAAATCAAATCGGGCCGTACTCATATGAGATAGTTGATATTCGCGACATCAACTGCTCCGAATTACTAAAGAGCGATAAACCCGAGGACGCGGTATTAGCGCTTCTTTGCAACTCAGACGATATGGACGCCGTAATTGCCATGATTTTAGAAAAGTTATCTCTGCTGCCGGTAAAGACCATGAATGATTATATAATAAAGCTGCTGAATATAGCGGATTTACGAAATATGTCAATGAAAGTAAAACAGGAGGTAGAAAACATGCCTATAACGATGGATGTAAGAGAATCATGGCTTTTCAAGGAAGGGTTAAACGAGGGGAAACGTGAAGGAGTCACCGAGGGGAAACTTGAGGGGAAACTCGAGGGGAAACTTGAGGGGCTGTTTGAGGCTATTGAGCTAGGACTTGAACTCAAATATGGCTCTGCCGGACTTGAGTTAATGCCTCTGGTCAGGGCAATAACTACCATAGACAAACTGGAGGAATTCAAAAATCTTATAAAGAAGGCCGGGTCAGTGGATGAGCTGAAGGGGTTTTTCTCAGACAATAGTGGTGTCTAAAGCAAACGACGCCTTATATGGAAACGCATGGAAACGGTGGCGGCAGCCGTCCACGCGCGTTATTGGGGTCTGTTAACTAAACTGTGTCAGGCCCGGTTATTGCCTTAACCCCCTACCCTTCCAGATTATGTATATTGCCGGATAGATGACCAACTCCAGGATTGTCGATGTTACAACGCCGCCGACCATTGGAGCGGCTATGCGTTTCATTACGTCTGACCCTGCCCCCGTTGAAAACATCACAGGGACTAAACCCGCCAATATCACGCTTACCGTCATTATCTTAGGTCTGATGCGCTTAACCGCGCCGTGCATTACCGCATCTTTGAGGTCAGCGTATGAATTCAACCGCCCATCTCCTTTCCATTTATCATAGGACAGCTCAAGATACAGCAGCATCACCACACCCGTCTCGGCGTCCAGCCCCGCCAGGGCTATCATCCCAACCCACACCGCTATGCTCATGTTATAATTTAAGAGATAAAGTATCCAGAACGACCCAACCAGCGAAAACGGTACGGCCAACAGCACGATTGCCGTTTTTACCGCCGATTGGGTGTTGATGTACACCAACACGAAAATCAGAAACGCCGTAAGCGGGATTACTAGTTTTAAGCGCTTATGGGTCTCCACTATATATTCATATTCGCCGCTCCACTTAAGGCGATACCCCGATGGGACTTTTATCAGCTCAGCGACCTTCTTCTTCGCATCCTCTACGTAACTTCCTACGTCTCTGCCAGAGAAATCTATATAGACATATGCCGTTAAAAGCCCCTCTTCGCTTTTTATCGACGTTGGGCCTTGAGTAATTTTTATGTCGGCTATCTCGCTGATAGGAATTTGTGGAATTTGAGCGGCACCCGGCATCTGAGCTGTCTGAGCGTTGCCCCCTTTAAGGCTGCCCGGCATCAGCGGGACGAGCACCCTTTTCAAGTCGTCTATATTACCCCTTAAATCCCTTAAATATCTTACGTTTACAGGAAATCGCTGCCTTCCTTCCACAGTTGTCGTCAGGTTCATCCCTCCTACGGCAGACTGTACTACCTCCTGAACGTCATCCACCGTCAGGCCATAGCGGGCGGCCTCCTTTCTCTTGACCTCGAAATCGAGAAAATACCCCGTCATCACACGCTCCGCATAGGCACTCCTCGTGCCGGGGATAGTCCTTACGGCGTTTTCTATTTCAAGCCCTATCCGCTCAAGCTCCTCAAGTCTCGGGCCTAATATTTTTATACCAACCGGCGTTCTTATCCCCGTTGAAAGCATATCTATGCGCGCCTTTATGGGCATTGTAAATGAGTTGGCAACGCCGGGAATAGTCAACGCATCGTTCATCTCGTTTTTTAAGTCCTCGACGGTCAGACCTTTTCGCCACTGCGCCTCCGGTTTCAGATTAACCACCGTCTCAAACATCTCTATCGGGGCAGGGTCGGTTGCCGTCTCAGCCCTACCCGCCTTACCAAATACCTGCGCCACTTCGGGGATTGTCTTCAATATTTCGTCCTGCATTTGCAATAACTTCGCGGCCTCCGAAATCGAGGCGCCCGGCACCGTCACAGGCATGTAAAACAGCGTCCCCTCATAGAGTGGCGGCATAAATTCAGTCCCAAGTTTCTTGTATGGATACACAGTTAGTCCCATTATTATGAGCGCCAGTATTATGACAATCCACCTGAAACGCAGCGCCAGTCTCGCCACCGGTTCATAGAGAAAATGTAGCGCCCTGCTTACCGGGTTTTTCTCCTCCGGCCTTATCTTCCCCCGGATAAACAGCGTCATCAGCACCGGCGTTATCGTTACGGCAAGAAACGACGAAAAGAGCATGGCAAATGTCTTAGTATAGGCAAGCGGCTTAAACAGCCTGCCCGCCTGCTCCTGAAGCGTAAACACCGGCAGGAAGCCCACCATAATGACTAACAGGGAAAAGAATAGCGACGGCCCTACCTGCTGAGCCGCTTCTATAATCACATCGGTTCTGCTTCCCGGCCTGCCGTCATGCTCCCACTGCTCAAGTTTCGTATGTGCCTGTTCCACCATGATTATCGAGGCATCGACCATTGCCCCAATGGCTATGGCAATCCCGCTCAGGCTCATTATATTTGACGTAACGCCCAGATAGTACATACATATAAACGACATTATTATGGCTATCGGCAGCGTCAGTATTACCACCAGCGCACTGGGCAGGTGAAATAAAAACACCACACACACCACACTGACGGCGATAGAAAGTTTTATTATTTCATCTTTTAACGTGTCAATGGCTTTACCTATCAGGTCAGACCTGTCGTATGTGGTTACAATCTTCACGCCTTTGGGAAGGCTTGGCTCTATGTCGTTTTTTATCTTATCCTTAACACGCTCGATAACGTCGAGGACATTTTCACCAAAACGCACCACTACGATACCGCCCGCCACCTCGCCCCTTCCATCGAGGTCAACAAGGCCGCGCCTTATCTCCGGGCCAAGTTTAACCTGTGCTATATCTTTAACGAATACGGGTGTGCCGGCGCCGTTTGTCCCAACGGGGATGTCTTCAATGTCTGCAACGTTCTTGATATACCCCCTACCCCTTACCATGTATTCAGTGCCGGAAAATTCCAGGACGCGTCCCTCTACGTCGCGGTTGCTTTTTCTGACCGCCTCTGTAACCTTCGTTATGGGTATGTTATATGCTGCGAGGCGGTTGGGGTCAATATTTATCTGGTACTGTTTCACAAATCCGCCCACACTTGCCACCTCAGAGACACCCGGTACACTCTCTAACGCGAGTTTCAGATTATAATCCTGAATGGTCCTCGTCTCCGATAAATCATGCCCACCGGTCTCATCTACTATGGCATACTCAAAACCCCAGCCGAGGCTCGTTGCGTCCGGGCCAAGAACTGGATTTACATCTGCCGGAATCTTGCCTTTCACAGACTGCAGGTACTCAAGCACACGGCTCCTTGCCCAATATATATCTGTCCCTTCCTCAAATATCACATAGATAAACGACGTACCAAAAAAGGAATAACCCCTGACGGCCTTTACCTTAGGGGCGGCAAGCAGGGTTGAGGTTATCGGGTAGGTTACCTGGTCTTCGATTAAATCGGGGGAACGGCCATCCCACTGCGTGTAGATAATCACCTGAGTGTCGCTGAGGTCGGGGATGGCGTCAAGCGGGGTCTTCTTTAGCGCCCACAGGCCCCAGAGAAATAAAAAACCAACAAGCAATACGACGATAAACTTGTTACGCGCGCTATAGGCTATCAGTTTTGCTATCATGTGATTAGTGGTGGGCAGGGGCTGCCGGGTTGATGCCCTTGAGTTTGGCCTCCGAATCTATGAGAAACGAGGCTGCCGCCACTACTTTTTCCTTGTCCTTTAAGCCATGCGTAATTTCCACCATATCGCCCGTATTTAAACCAGTGGTAACCACTCTTGGCTCAAAAAACCCCTCTTCGGCCGCCACATACACGACCTGGGTCTTCCCTGTATCAATTATCGAATCGCGCGGGACAACGAGTTTATTACCCATATTCACCGTCAGCTCAACGTTTGTAAACATCTGCGGAAGCAGGCGGTCATTTGCATTCGGCACACTAAATCTGACTCTTACAGTTCTCGTATCAGACGCGATGCCAGGATATATGTAGTCAATCTTAGCAGATAATTTCATATCGGGATAATAACTCAGCGTGATAGCGGCGGTCTGCCCCAGTTTAATCATCGGGAGTTCGTTTTCATAGATGTCGGCGATGACCCAGAGGGTTGACAAGTCCGCAACATCGAAGAGTTTCTCTCCAGCGGTAACACGCTGCCCCTGAACAACCTTTTTCTCAGTCACGTAGCCGCTTGCAGGGCTATAGAGCGTAAGGGTTCTGATTGGCTTACCCGTTTCTTCGATTTTTTTTATCTCTTTATCTGTGATGTCCCAGCGCTTCAGGCGGGTCTTAGCTGCCTCTACGATTGATGTGGCGTCTTTTGAAAGTGCGGCGTTAAGCGAACTGCTTACGTCATCCGGCGTGCCGGCAGACGACGGCGTTTTTGCAGCGTCATACCGCTTCGCCCATTTGATTAAATTGATGTATTCCTGCTGAGTTGCCATAAGCTCAGGGCTATATATCTCTGCTATCGCCTCCCCTTTTTTCACGTATCTGCCGGTGTAATCAACATAGAGGCGTTCTATCCAGCCGTCAACCTTGGTGTTGACTGTGGCCTGGCGTTTTTCGTCAAGCTCTATCCTCCCCACGGTTCTTATTGTCCTGATCATGGGTTTCATTTCTACGACCACTGTCTTGAGGCCAATTTGACGCTGCTTTTCAACAGGGATTTCGACGGTCTTTGGCTCTTCGGCAAATAGGGCACTTCCATTAATAACTAATAATATTGTGATAAATACTACCGGATAAAGACTTCTCATCACTCCCCCCTCACACTTGGCGCCGTCAACGCCTCAATACGCGCCGCGGCCTTTTCTCTGGCGGCATATTGGCTCCAGTACTCAAGTTCATAGTCGAGGAGCGATTTTAATCTGGTAACAACATTAAGGGCGTCAACCCTGCCATTTATATAGCTTGAGACAGCAAGTTCATAGTCCTGCCATGTTCGCGGGATTAATGCGTCCTTATAGAGACCCATCAGTTTTTCAGACGATTGTATCATAGTATAATTTTCCCGAACTGATGCGGCGCGCATCGCCTTAGCATTATCAAGTTCATGCTCGGCCTCAGCTGCCATAGAGGCGGCCTCGGCAACGGCCATCGATTGCTTTTTTTTATAAAATATAGGGATTGGGAATGAGGCGGTCAGGCTCCACATGTCCTTAAAATCGCCGCTCCTCTTAAAATATCCCGCGCTGAGAGACACGTCCGGGTAAAAATCCTTTTTTGCCGACTCAATCTTTATCTTTGCCTGTGAAATAAGCTCCTCTTTGGCCCTAATCGCTGGGGCAGCCTCGTACGCCCGCCTGATTGTCCCCTCAAGTGTCATAGTGAATGGCGCCTTAGGGCGGACAACCGGCCTTCCCAGCGGGGAGTTCACGTCGCGCCCAAGTGTGGTGTTCAAATCACCCGAAATGGACTGAATCTTTTGCCTTTCCATCTCTTCTTTTTCCATAAGCATGTACTTTTCCTTCTGCGCCATGAGGACATCCTCCTGCTGGCCTATACCGGAGGAGTAACGGGCAATGGAGGCGTCGGTAAAAGAGTCAAACAAGGCGGCGCGCTCTGCAATTATCTCTATAGTCTTATACGAAAGCAGGAGGTCAAAGTATAGCTCCTTCACGCGGGCGACTGTTTTCAGGCGAACATCCTCACTCGCCAATTTCAGGGAATCGGTCTCTTTAGCAGCGGCCTGTTCTTTGAGGGCAAGTTTGCCGGGGAACGAGAATGTCTGTGCAAGACCCAACATAAACTGTGCCCCCTGTTCTTCGCCCAACGTAAAGCGCTGAAATCCTTCGTTTTGATAACCGACAGAGATCATGGGGTCAGGGGGGCTTGCGGCCTGAGATATTCTAAACGCCGACGTGTCAGCCTTCGTCTCGGCGGCGATGATTTCGTGATTTCCCGATAGAACCTCCACGATTAACTTGTCGAGGTCTAAAAAATCCTCAGCCGCGGCTTTGTTCAGCCCAACGGCCGAGACAAAGAGCAGCCCCAGAAGCAATATTGAAGCGGCTTTATTTCGCATCGACGGTGAATTTTGCCGACACGGTCTTTTTATCATGCGTAACCTTAACGTCGACGTTCCACGAACCGGCCATCGACAGGTTCATTGTTGCGTTATAGACCTCACCGGTCTGCTTAACATCGGCCGAGTAGTTCATAGCGGGCATTCCCGGCATCGCGGGCATGGAGTAATCGAGCTTAACCTTCGCGTCGGTGACAAGTCTGCCATTAGCGTCTGTTACTTCGATTTGGACGGCGTTATCACCGGCAATGGGGCTTGCCTTGTCAAATTTAACCTGCACGGTATATTCCCCCGCCTTCTTCACCATCGTCAAGTCCTTTGCGTAAACCGCTGTAACCGTCAACGCCATCACGAATACTACTAATAACAGAAACACCTTTTTTCTCATATCGTTCCTCCTGAAAATAATTGAACACGGTGCGGTGCACCAACCCCTTTATTTATAACAAGTTACCGTCAAAGAAGTAAAGAGATTTCCAGAGTCTGTCATTCCCGGCAAGGAGCGGGAATGACAAAATTACAGTTGCAGCTTAGTATTACAGTCCCCTAAGGGAGAGATTATGGAACTATGTTACCCATGCCGTTGCTGCCCATTCCATTGCCCATGCCGTTACCCATGTTTCCACCGCCCATGCCGTGACCACCCATACTGTTGTTGTCCATGCCGTGGCCGCCCATGCCGTTGTTGCCCATGTTGCCGCCACCCATGTTTCCACCGCCCATGCCGTGACCACCAGTGCCGCTGCCGCCCATGCCGCCTCCCATAAAGGCGTTACCATTAGCTGCCAACAATAACACAACCATCGACACTACAAGTAAAACTCCCATCTTCTTCATTGGCTTACCTCCTGATTTTTACTTATGTCTATTTATCTGTCTTGATTATATAATTAAATTGTGAAGAAATTATGAAGTCTGAACCAATTTCAGATTAAACTCCCGAAGCGGCAGGAAACCTTACCGTAAATACGCTTCCCCTGGTCATTTCGCTTTTGACAGTGATAGTGCCGTTTAACGCGCTGACCAACTCTTTTGCTATGGAAAGTCCTATTCCCATGCCAGATGCCGCTCCTTTTTTATATAATCTGCCAAATATCAGCTCATGGTCTGCTGCCGCTATCCCGCATCCCGTGTCTTTTACTGAAATACTGAAGCCATCGCCGTCCTGTGTGCCAGAGATTTCAATTTCGCCCGATGACGTGAACTTAACGGCATTTGATATGAGATTAATTAGTATCGTGGATAGTTTTTCCCTGTCTGTCATCACGACCATTGAGCCGGCAACATCGATATCGATAATAACACCCTTTTGGGCTGTGGGCAAAATAAACGGCTCGGTCAGCGACGATATAAACTCCCTCAAATCTATTGCTTCATATTTACATTGTCTCAGCAAGTCCTCGTCAGCCTTTACCATATCTTCAATTCTCCTGACAAGTCCCGTAAGCCTGTCGATACCCTGATTGACGTTTTTTAGGGCGTCTGCGGGGCTTGCGACAACGCCGTCAATGACGGCCTCGACGTTTGCCTTCATTATGGTCAGCGGGGTTCTGAGTTCGTGGGTTATGTTGGCCATCATGTGCTTTCTCAATAAATCCTCGCGCTCCAGGGCTGAGGCCATTTGATTAAACGATGAGGCAAGTGCGCCGACCTCGTCGTTTGAGCCGACGACACACCGGACATTTAAGTCACCTTTGGCAATTTTATCTGAGGCATCCTTCAGGCGTTTAATCGGATTTATCAGCAGCCTCGTAAATAAAAAGGCCAGCAACACCGACCCGCCACCGGCAACGGCAAGCGAGACGAGCATGAAATACGTCCCATGCTTTTTAAACAACTCCTCCTTTATCGAGGCATACACCTGGGCAGGGCGTATCTTTACCGTGCCAAACTTCACCCCCTCGGCGTTAAGCGGCATCAACACATACTGGCCTGTGGCATTGTCGTGTTCCAGCATATCCATCATCCTGTGTTTCATCGCATGTGGGAGCATCTCATAGACCCGCTCGGAGTCCATGATTACACCCCCCTTCGGGTCAAGCACCTGAATGTCAAACCCCAGCATGGTTGCCCAGTGAACTGCCTCAAACATGACGTTATCGTCCAGTCTGCCGTCTTTATAACTTTCCTCCAGTGATGCCACGACCCAATAGATATTCCTGTTTTGCATCGTCCCGGCATAGTCTGTGAAATCCTTGTACATAAGCCACTTAAAGATATAGCCGGAGATGAGTGCGGTAATAATTACCGCAACAAAGGCAAGAAAAATCTTATTTCTCATCTGGAATACCAATGAAGACATAACCCACGCCATACACCGTTCTGATGAATTCAGGGCTTCCGGCGTCTTTTTCTATCTTACGGCGCAGGTTTTTAATGTGCGCATCGACTGTCCTATCAGTGCCGCTGAAATCATAACCCTGCACGATTGCGATTAGCTGCTCCCTGCTTAACGGCCTTTGGATATTGTTTACGAAGGCCAGAAGGAGTTTAAACTCTGTCGGTGTGAGCGTGAGCGGCCTTTGTTCTAATATGGCCTCATGTCTTAAAGTATCTATCAGCAGCCTTCCCTGATTAAAACTCAACGTACTGGAATTGCCGGTCAGTGTTTTGCGAAGCCGCGCCCTGACGCGCGCGACGAGTTCCTTTGGGCTGAATGGTTTTACGATGTAGTCGTCCGCACCGGCGCTAAAGCCGTTGAGTTTATCGTGTTCACGGCTTTTTGCGGTCAGCATTATTACAGGCACATCGGAGCTGCCTCTTATAATTCTGCAAATATCCTCGCCGTCCATATCGGGAAGCATGAGGTCAAGAATGACGAGATCAGGGCAATCCATTAGTTTTCTCAACCCGTCGTCGCCGGTCTGGGCGGTATCAACGGTAAATCCTTCTTTTTCTAAATACGCAGTTATAACGTCGGAGATCTTCTTCTCGTCCTCGATTATCAAAATCCTTGCAGTGTTCACCGCGATAATGTCTCCGTTTAAGCCTCCACAGCCGTCGCATTTTAGGATTCAGCCTGCCAATGGAGACCGTATATTATTTTATCATTAGCGCCGGGGGAAAGGCCACCGTTGCTCCATGATGTTGAGTTAAGAAGACCGTAAGTGCGGAATTTTTCCTTTGCCGTGTGTCCAAAGTTGTGCTCTATTCATACCTTGCATTTTTACTTCACCGGGAATTGCCTGGGCTGCCCTACGGCTTTTCCTACTGCCGCTCTCAGGTCGTCTGGTGTGAATGGTTTTTCGAGGAAATCAAACGCGCCATTTTCCATTGCATACCTTGCCAGTTCCATCATGGCAAAGCCGGTCATCAGTATAACTTTTGTCTTGCCTGATTTGTTTAGGACATGCTCCAGTACCTCAATCCCGTTTATGTCGTCCATTCGAATGTCCGTCACAACTACATCGAACTCCTTTTCATCTATTCGTTTCAGGGCATCTACCGGCAGCACGCACGTCTCGACATTGAAGCCGTCCTTCGAAAGAGCCTGCCTCAACTGCTTACCTACAATAGGCTCGTCGTCAACTACGAGCACCTCATAACCATTTCTCATTTATTCTCCATTTCAGTTACCTGTATGTCCCCGCGTATTTTTGAAATATGTCTTCGGTTACGGTGACTTCCACGTTTACCACATCCCTTATGCTTTTTACCATATTGCCGATAGCGGCAGTGAGTTTTTGCCTTTTACGGTCTGCTGCCCTGACATGAATATACACGCTGCCACCTGATGCCCTGACATTTACATCATGGTCAACATCTATAAGGGCGGCTTTTACCTTAGAGGAAAGGGCGATGTTTTTTACACAATTCATCGAGTAAGTCGTCGTGTGGTAGCGCGTGGACAAGGCATGGTCTGAGATAATTTTCACAGCATCTTCCACAGATGTTTTCCCGGTATCAATTACCAGATCGCAGAGAGATTCCCCATTAATAACCTCATGTAGAGACATATAACCTACTGATTTACCAGTGGTATTATCTCCTGGCCATAAGAACACCTTAAGCGCGTGGGACACACCCTGTATGAGTAGATGCCCGGCCGGCCCATAGTACACTACGTTGCCCCTGAGAAGGAACTTTGCAAGGGTTGACTGATAACAGGCAATAAGTTTTTGTCTCGTGGCAGAGGACATTCCCCAGAACTTAGGGGCGACTTCCAGGGCGCTGCGAATCTTCGCCTCAGGAACGCCGAAATCCTTTGACGCAGCAAGGAAAACCTCATCGCTATCAAAATAGCCGTAACAAAACTCGCGGCGTACGCCGTCGGCGACTGTCTTGCCCATGCTGGCTTTGCTTATAGTTATAACCGCCATTTTTTTTAAAACACCTCCGTATTAGATTTTCTATCACATGCTTTCATAAACTGGAATGCAATGGCCGATATGGGAATGGCCAAGATGTGAGACTGCCTCCCTTTCATTGTATATCTTCAGGCCGATGGACCTGTTTATGTCGCATTCCGAAAAAACATTAAACTGGCAATTAACACATTTTTTCATGTCGAGAACAGGAATGATGCCTTTAAGGGCCGTCTTCTTGTGGTCGAAGATATGGTCTAAACCAATCATGTCAACAACGCCACTTATCAGCAGTATATTGAATACCTTAGGTTTGAAGCCGCTGAAATAAATATCGCCGCCATTTCTGCGGTATTCGTTTATGATGTTTTTGAACGACTCACACCCCGCCGTATCGATATGGTTTATGTTGGAAACAGCTACGATGAGCTTGTTTTGGTCTGGATAATAGGTTTTCAAACGGGAAATCTGCTCTTCCACGTAAAAAGTAGCCGCAAAGTACATGTCTCCTTCAATTGTGGCTATGCCGAGCTGAGGACACTGTGACAGATTTGGGTTCGTAACGAACTTGCGGCTGCCCGGCTCCGGCACTTTGGCAAGCACGGCAGGTTTGGCGGTTTTCTTGAGATATTGCCCTATTGAAAGCAGAGTTCCGATGTAGATGGCAAACTCCAGTTCGAGAAAAAGTGCGGCGAGAAATGTGACTACCATAACGGAAGTATCTGCCCTCGATATCTTCATTATATCGCCGATGTGGTGAAAGTTTATCAGCTTATAGGCTACTACCAAAATGACTGCCGCCATGGATGGCATAGGTAAATATGCAACATAGGGGGCGACAAGTAATAAGATACCTGCAAGCAAGACGGCGGCAAAGATGGCAGCGGCAGCGGTCTTAGCTCCCGATTGGAAGTTTATGCCCGACCTTGTAAAAGACCCTGAACAGGCATAGGCCGAGAAAAACGACCCAATCACATTGGAAAGTCCCTGTCCTATGAACTCCTGGTTTCCGTCTATTCGCTGCCCGGAATGTAAGGCTATTGACCGTGCTATTGACACAGCTTCCATCAAACCGAGCATAGCGATAGCCAGCGCTGGTGTTGCGAGAAGTTGTATCGACGCCAGTGAAAAGTGAGGCAGCTTAAATGGGGGCAGGGAGGCGGGTAGAGCCCCCACAACGGCCACCCCGCTGTTGTTCCAGCCAAGCGATACCGTTAATAAGCTGCCTATAACCATGGCAATCAACATGCCAGGCCATCTTGGTTTTACCCTGTGTATAAATATGACGGAGGCGAGCGTTACCGCCGCTACGGCCAGAGAGCGGGGATTGTACTGGCCGATATTTGCTATGAGTTGCTGCAAACCCTCTACAAATCCCGGCTTGTTCTTGATAGTAAGGCCGAAAACGTGCTTTAGCTGACTTGCAGCAATGAGCAGTGCCGCTCCGGTAGTGAATCCGGTAACGACCGAATGAGAAACAAAATTAATCAATCCCCCAAATCTGGAAAGCCCAAGTGCAAACTGAAACATGCCAGTTATAAAGGTTAGAAGCATGGCAAGCTCTATGTAATGGCCTGAGCCAGGCTCAGCCAGGCCTACCAGCGTGCCGAAGATGACAATGGAAATAGCCGTTGTCGGTCCTGAAATAAGATGCCTTGACGAGCCAAACAGTGCCGCAATAATTGCGGGAATCATGGCTGAATAAAGGCCGTATTGCGGCGGCATGCCCGCTATCATAGCAAATGCCACGCCCTGAGGAAGCACCAAAACCGCGCCGGTCAAACCGGCAAAAAGGTCATTCTTCCATGTGTAACGTACTTCAGGCAGCCACTTCAAAAAAGGAAACAGCGGCATTAACCAAAGTTTATAATTTTCGCCCAAAGCAGATAAATCCGTATGGGAGGTGCCTCTTACAGCCGTGATAATCGATTCTCTTGCATTCATAGTAATAGTCCCCGCTCCCTAAAAAAATGTAATTAATACAACAAAGTTAAAATCTCCTTTACTATTAAACTTTATAGTATGTCTTTATGATATTAATTGGCTTCATCTTATATCAACCGGTAATGATTTGAATTATCAGTGATATGTTTACCTATAAAGACCTGTAATTTACCTACGATACCCTGCAATTTACGGATAATATACCTGCAAATTACTTATTGTAATAGGCAAATTACCTATTGAATTTATCTGTTAACATGGTTATAATCGTTATATGCGGGGAAGCCTGTGGATCATATATATTTAAGACATGACATGGACGTAATCTACTTCTTTTATGGGCTTTCATTATTCATAATGGGCACTAGTATTCTGGCCCAGTACAAACTCAACTGAGGTAAGCTGGAAAAAGTGGACACCAAAATAGAGTAAAATAAGAAACTCAATGGAGGTGTCAGATGGAAAGGATCCCGAATGGGAAGTACACGAAGGAGTTCAGAGAGGAAGCGGCAAAATT
>JADFYO010000090.1 GCA_015233015.1 Nitrospirota bacterium
CGAGATATATAACAAAATCGCTGTCCTGCGGAAAACGGCGTGACGGCAAAAAACAAAGAAAAGACCTTCATAGAGGGTTATACCTTAAATACCAAGAGACGTGGTCTTGACAAAGGGGTCCACCGTAATAAATCAAGCCTGAAACGATGGAAACAAGGTAACGATATGCTAAAGATAAGCCATAAGTTACCCCTGTTTTTTTTTATCGGCTGCCTTCGGTTACTCCTTTTATCGGTACGTGAACTATCGGTCGCCCGTAAATATAATCAAGTCGCCGTTCCTCTAAGAGTCGGCGTTTGACAGCCCGAAAATCCTTGCGGCCAAAGTGCCTCAAGATATTTTTCCAGCCAATAATCGGCAAGCCGTAACGTCTGTAATATGCCAGCTTGCCAAACGTAACCCGCGTCCCCCTGCCCGTGCCGGTGAAGGTAATAAATGGATTTGCAAAAAGGTATTTCTTACAAGTCCGGCGGTCTTTGAAGCCAAAGAAAGCACCGATAGATTTCCAACCTTTGACATACCGTAGCCGCTTAAGTTCTTTCTTTAACTCGTTCCGCTCTAACGTTTCGGCCTTGCGCCGCTCATACCTATCAGCCGCCCATTGCTCATCAAACATCCGAAAAAGCAATTTGAGATATTTGCTCATAGAATCCCCCCTGTGCTTTAATCGGCCAATGGCCGCTTTGGTCTTGTGATGGTTCGATACTTGCCCTACAAGAGGTCGCCTGTAAGGTTAAAAAGTATGCCGTCAAAATCGCCTTTCCCATGATGTGATTTAGTGATTTACCCCCCTATATGCGAAATACTTAAATCACATGGAAAACCGCATGAATACTGGTATCTTGACAAAGGCATATTTCGATGTGATTTAAGGTGTAAATCTGTAGGATATGGCAAGGAAGACAGATTCTTAATCTGTCTGTCCTTACCCACACCCCTTTTCCCGTGCCTATGTGATTTAAGTGATTTAATGTGATTTAGGATATGCTTAAACTGCATAATCACCTGTGTTTACGCCAGTGTTTGACGTTTTACTGGTTATGTGATTTAAGGATTCGCTAAACTGCGAACTATAGTAACGTGTAAAATCTTGGGCTTTTCTTATGGGCATGCTCTGATTGCCAGTATCTACCTTCGCCCGTCTTTAAGATTTTACCTGCTCGATTCCTGCCTATCTCTAAATCTTCTTGTGCCTTTTGGATAATTTCCTTATGTGCGGGTCGGTCTCCAAGTGATTTAATAACCCCGTATGTGTCCTCAAGTAAACAATCGCGTGGGTCATCTGCAACGTAGAAGCCCTTGTTAATCTCGAATTCAAGGAAAATAGAAAATGGCGCATATCGCGTCTTGTCTTTAGTCGAAAGTTTGAATTAAACATCAGACTCGTTATCGTCAAAAATCTCGTCCTCAGTGCCTCTTCTTAGTTTTTGGAGTACCATGCTATGGTCGCACAAATCTTGTATGGCCGTACTGCCATTGTACTTCGCTTTATACTCCTTGCCAAACTGCCGTCTGTTTTTCATTCAAATCCCTCCTTGGTGATCAACCAGTCTATCTTAACCGATTGTCCCGTTTAAGGGATCCACTATATATTGAGCTGATATTATAACCAAACAACGATAAGTGATTGATATTAAAACGATAAACGCTTGACATTAAAATAATAATTTACTTAAATAATATGTAAAATATTTGATTTAAAATGGTTTTTAGCGTTCTATTCCCTTTAAGTTGTTGTTTTAAAAGGGTTTTTATCTGATAAATAGCCATTATCAGGCTTACTTTCCAAAAATGAACAGCTTAATAGGGGCGGGGTTAACCGTCTTGAGGCAGGCAGGGCAAGGCGATACCCCACTACCATATACCCCCTACTTGCACACGGGCGCAAATATTTTTGACTTCGTTGACCAGAACCCCGTACTACAAAGCAGCTTTAAGAGCCGGTTATATGCCTATAAGAAAATGGGTATCATTAAGACAGAGGCTGCATGTGTAGGGGCATAGTGGTAGTGATATCAGCGAATCGTTTACAGGGTTGGCCGGTGATATGTGAGCGGTTAGGCTTAATGACTTTAGGATTGCCAAGCGCAGGTTAGAAAAACTTGGACTACTTAGATACGAGTTTAAAAAGCTGGTTGTTTCTGTGCGGGAACTGATAGCACTAATGAAAAATAGCCCGTAGCTGATACAAAGCACTACCATGTTGTATCATTATGTTAATAGCAAAAACAGGGATAAACCATTGTAAATAAAAGGGAATATGGTACTTTTGCTACATTCCAATATACTATGCCAATATCATCAATTATCAACAAGATTAACAACAAAACCATTCAATCAGCTCACAACCCCCGACCTGCATATACGGCCAGCATATCAACGTGAAAGAATAGGCACGGCTTAACAGGGCTTACAGAAACAGCCGTTTGACTTGCCGGACGATACTTTCTATGGCTTTCGATTAAGAGTGCGGCTATGGCTATCGTGGTGCGTTTAGCGGGGTATCGGTTATTTATGTCTATGTTGTAATAAAAAATCAAAACTTTTTCCACAGACCCTTTTCTGTCAGAGGTATATACCCCCCCGTGCCTTTATTGGTATCACTTCACACACAACCGCGAGGGGTATCGGTTATTAAGCACTGTCTTGACCTGAAACAATGCGCCCAGGGTATCAGCTACACGCACTTGAGGAAGAGCGCAACGAGGCTATCTTTGCTGAATATCTTGGAGCTTGGAATACTCAAGAGGCTTTAGTTGATAGGTTCGGTGTGCCGCGTCAGACTGTAACCGATATAATTAAGAAATTGGCCGAAAATGGCAAAACTGCCGAATCCGGCAAAAACTTCAAGCCACTCCTTTACTCAATCTGGATACACCGAAAGGCAACGAGACCTCACACTCCTGCCGTGTTCTCGGCGCGTTTATGGAATATCACTACACGCACGGGCGCGATCTGCAAGAGAATTAGTCCCCTTGCGCCAACCTGAACGGCTGAAATTCCCTGCTTAACAATGACCGATTGATACCCTTCTTCCGGCTAAATTCACTTAATGTTTGGCATTGCGCCTTCCCTGCTTGGTACTCAGCCCAAAGGGCAGCCCAGTCATGCTTGGTATATTGTTTAATACCAAAATCAGTATCAGAGACAATTACTGTCTGTTCGACGTGGCTTACCGACTTTGCCAGAAGAACACACCGATGGAAGGTTACTACCGCCCTGGGCGTAATCTCTATCTCTTCACCCGTCTTGGGATTTCGACCTATCCGCACCCTCTTTTTCCTAACATGAAACGTGCCAAACTTCGGTATCTTTATGTCTTCGCCGTCGGCCAATGTTTCTTTCATTAGCGTAAGGATAATTTCAACGATGTCCCGCACTTCTGTCTTTTGCAGCCCTATTTTATACGCTATGTCTTCAATAATATCAGCCTTGCTTCCTCGTGCCATATCCGGTATATTATTGTATTACAGGGGTTTAGTCAATGCGCCGCAGACTTCGTACGATGGCCGACCTGCAAGGGTATCAGGCTGCTTTCACAGTGCCGACTACAGAGTGTGTCTTTGTTTGGCCGACCCTTGAAAAAGTTAAACTATAAATTAATATAAATAAGGTTAATACACTATAAATAAAGTAGAATTAGTTTTCACTTTTCTAAAGTATCACTTCGTGTATATTTATCCTCGATTCGGAGATAAAATCCCAAGCTTTAGGAATTGGGCGGCAAGTGCGTTGTAACTCTTCCGAATCCTCAACGCCCGAACCTGTAGTTAACGAGGTAGTAACCTGTACAGGGAGTGGTAGAAAAGTACCGCTTACAATAGTTAAACTAACGATTGATATAACAAATGTTAATATAGTAAAAATACAATATAATCTATATCAAAAACTTAAAGCAATACTTTATGTTATGCGCGGCTTGCAAGGGCTTATCCTTTCAGGCATGAAACAGGATTAATCCGCCTTAGCTGTCCCCATACATGGGGCAGTTGATATTTTTAATCAAAACAGTTAAAATGATTAATCGCGGAGGTGGTTGATTATGGTTGTAAAGGCAACGGCAGTAAAAACGCACTTCGGTAAATATCTTGAGGATTCTATCAAAGACCCTGTAACCATAGAGAAGTCTGGTAGGAAAGTAGCCGTCCTATTATCCCTTGAAGAGTACGAGAGATTAACTGCTATTGAAGATAGCTACTGGGCTGAAAAAGCAGCCGAGGCCGAAAAGGAAGGCTACTTAACACATGAGGAATCGATTGCAGCCTTGAGAGTTAATCCGTAGCGTGTTAACGCTCCATATCACGCGGCAAGTTAAGACCTTCCTCAGAAGCCTTGACGCTAAGCAATACGCTCAGATAACGAGGAAAATCTTTTCTCTATTGGATATGGGTACAGCCAACGATTCTAAGAAGCTAAAAGGCTACGATTACTCAAGAGTGGACGTAGGCGAATACCGCATACTCTACAAGGTTGAAAATGATTGCGTCTATGTGCAGCTTGTCGGTAAACGCAACGATAGCGAAATCTACAAAGCCTTGAGGTAGGGAATATCACTCCTTCACTTACCCCGACCACAAGGGGCTTAGTACCCGCTCTTAGGAATCCCCAAGTCAGACGTATCGGGTTCGCCGTGATAATAGAATTTTAGCGTGATAGCAACGTCTGAATGTCCAAGATACTTACAAACTTGATCAGCCGACAGGTGCATGGATTGTTTCAGGTACATGGCCGTGCTATGCCTTAACGTGTGCGGGTGAATGTTATAGCCCTGGCGTTTTGATTGCCGGTTGATTTCCTGCCAAACAGCTTTGCGGCCATAGGGCTTTCCGGTGGACGTTTCAAACAGATAGACCTTGCCCTGAAACTGATTTATAATGTCCTTGTACAAATCGACCGGCATTTGAACAGTGCGTTCCTTTGACCCTTTGCCGACAACCTTTACGAACACGGCAGTGGCGGCATGGTTGATGTCACAGTCCGACACCTTCACATTAACCAGTTCTGAGACACGACAGCCAGTCCAGAACAGGGTGCAGGTGATTAACCGCATAATGGGCGTGAGGGACAGGGACAGCCGCTTAATATCGTTATAGGGCAGGTATTCATTCGTGGTAACGGACGATTCTGTTTTCACAAGTTTGACTCCCTTAAACACCTGCTCAATGCCGTAGTGAGTAGCGATATTATGTTCATACTTCTTAAGCAGATAATCCTTAAGTCCTTGTATCCGCAGATTGACGGTGGACGGCTTAAGAGTGCCCTTGAGTGTATTGAACCATGCTAAGACGGATTCTGTGTTTTCAAGCAGCCCTTGAGCGGCTATGTACTGGTGGTATTTTTTGACCCCTTCGGCATATGCTTCTTTGGACAGACCGGCAAGGCCGGAGTTCCTGAACGCCACTGCCCTATCGTTACCTTTTACGATTTCAAGTGCATGTTCCATGTTTACTCCCCCTTGAAACACCATCAAAAAAAGAAAGAAACCTCGTTGTTACCCGTATACACGGGATGTTAGAATAAGTTGTCGGACAAAAAACTAACACCAACGAGGTGAACTATTATGGCACAAGGGATATTAAAATATGAATACGGCAAGGATGAAAGCAAATCAGGGATGACGGCATTAGGGGGGCTGCCGGTGTATATGGATTTTGCGGTGTCATCGGGACTGTTAAAATTAATAGATGAGAACTTGAAGATATGCAGCGGCAGTCAGGGTTGGACGGACAGGGAGATAGTGTTTTCCCTGATACTGTTAAATCTTGTGGGCGGGGATAGTTTGACACTCCACACGGCTAAAGCCGGTGGATTCTTGTACAACGCATTACCTAATGGTATACGTTGACGTACAAAAGGGCTGCCCGCCCTTTAAGATATTGATAGCGGCGTTTTCGTCTCTATCTAAAACTATATGACAATGAGGACATTTATGTATACGGACAGACAAGGACTTAGGGACTTTCTCCCCGCAGTTAGAGCAAAGCTGCGAAGTGCCTTTGGGGTCAACTTTGATTATTTGCCGTCCAGCTTCTACCGCTTTGGCGACAAGCATTTCAAAGAACATACCCCAAGCACTATCAGATATGGATTTGCTCAAATGTCTGTTTCGTATCATGTTTTTAATTTTCAAATCTTCAACGCAGATTACGGCGTACAGGCTTATGTACAGATTTGCCACTTTATGGAGAAAGTCTTTACGCTGATTGGCAACCTTATCATGCGCCTTAGCAACCAGTACACGCGCCTTCTGTCTGCGATTAGAGCCTCTTTTTTTGCGGGCAAGGCTTCTACTCCTACGCCTAAGTACCTCCTGTCCGTGCCTGTAGTATTTAGGATTCTCAACGGCGTTGCCTTCACTATCTACCAGAAAGTTCTTGATACCTACGTCTATGCCGATTTCCTTAGACGTTTCAGGAAATTGCTTGACTGGCACGTTATCACAGGAAAAGGCAATAAACCAGCCGGTAGATTTACGGCGAATCGTGATGGTCTTAATTTCCCCTTCAATCGGACGAGAAAGAAACAGCTTGAATCGGCCTACGTTTCTGATATGCAGATTGCGCCCGTCGAGTTTCCAACCAGTTTGTTTAAGAGTGAAGGAATCGTACCTGCCAAAGCCCTTAAATCGCGGGAAGCCAGCCTTCCCTTTGCCAGACTTAACGCGCTGAAAAAAACTCTTGTATGCTTTATCAAGGCGTTCGAGAACCTCTTGCAATACCTGAGAGCCTACGGCTTTAAATTCAGGGTGTTCGGCTTTGAGTTCGGGAAGCTGGCTATATTGCTCATACACAGAAATAGTCTTTCTATATTGCTTATAGGCAAACACTCTAATGCTGAGGGCAATATTGTAGAGAATACGGCAAAGCTCAAGCCATTGGAAGCAGTTAGCCTCTGTAGTCTTGTTGATTTTGGCCTTGTATATGAATGTCTTTCTCAATTAAACCTTAGTTTGATTCTCTATGTATTGCTTGACTATAGCCAATGGAGCACCGCCAACTGTGGCAACGAAATAGCTATTTGTCCAGAGAGAAGGCAGCCTGCTTTTGAGATGCTTAAATTCTTGCCTCAAGATTCGAGAGCTATAGCCTTTTATCAGTTTGACAAGTTTATGTATGCCGAATTGCGGGTCTATATCAACAAGAAGATGTACATGGTCAGGCATGACTTCCATTTCAATGATTTCTGCTCTAACGTCCAATGCTTTTTGCTCAACAAGCTGTTTCAGCCTGTCGGCAACTTCATTGACAAGAACTTTGCGCCTGTATTTTGGACACCAGACAACATGGTATTTACAGGAATACACAATATTGTTATTGGCTTTGAGTTGAATGTCCTTAGACATTTCACATTATACAACATGGAGGTATCTAATTGCAAGAGCTACAATTTAAAGACATGCCTTATATCCCCATACCTGAAGGCAGGGGCATTACGGCACATTCTGGTAAAAGGACGACGCCGTCGGAATCGGTGATATTTCGTTATTTGTCGAAATTTCATGATAAGGAACAGCGGGAAAGCGTTCATACCGGAGGCTACAGGAAATCTGAAGGCACTGATGAGTATAAACAAAGGGCTGATAGGATTTGAAGCTATAAGGCCGAGCGAAGAGATAGCGACATTGGACATGGACGCGACCATATCAGAGACATCAAAAAGAGGAGCTCTTTACAGTTATGAAGGAGAGAAGGCATACCAACCGTTAAACACATATTGGCATGAAAGAGACATTTTGTTGCACACGGAATTTCGGGATGGCAATGTACCGGCGGGATATGAGCAGAGGCGTGTGTTAGAAGAGGCATTAAAGTGTTTGTCGCAAGGGGTGAGGAAAGTACGGTTGAGGTCAGATAGTGCGGGGTATCAACACGATTTGTTGAGATATTGTGAAGCAGGGGACAACAAACGATTTGGCCGGATAGAGTTTGTGATAAGCTGCGACGTGACGAAGGCATTTCGGGAAGCGGTGATGGAAGTAGTGGAAGAGGATTGGCATCCGATATATAAAGAGGTTAATGGAGAACTTCGGGAGACTGGAAGAGAATATGCTGAGATTTGTTTCGTACCGAATAGGCTATGCCACAGCAAGAGTGCACAGGGATATAGGTATCTTGCAACAAGGCGGGAAATGAAAGATCGTGAGCTTCCCGGAATGGAGAAAAAGGAAGAGGAATTGCCGTTTCCAACAATGATGATAAAAAATAGCCGCTATAAAATATTCGGGTACGTGACAAATATGGATTGGTCTGGAGATAAGCTGATAAAGTGGGTTTATGGAAGATGTGGCAAGAGTGAACAGGCGCATGACGCTGTGAAAAACGATTTTGCCGGGGGGGGCCATCGGGTGATTTTGGTGAAAATGCGGCATGGTGGTGGCCACGACAGGTGCTGGCACATAACTTTAACGTTCTGATGAAGCGGCTGGTACTTGGGCAGTCGTGGATTAATAAACGAATGAAGGCAATCCGTCTGGGCATTATATTCATAGCTGGACGGGTAATAGAGAGGTCACGCAAAATTATGATTCGTATATCCGGCGGCCATCCATCATGGTCATTACTAATAGAAGCGCGGCGGAAAATCGTGCAATTGGCTTCTGCACCATGAACGCATACGGAGGTTTTATGACTTAGTTTTTAATAATTAGGGCAGTTGCGCCCATTATAGGTAAATTCATAGGTTTTTTGGGGCGTGAGGGCTGTTTAAATCGCCTCTCAAGGGTGGAGGTGAGGTGGCAAATCTCTCAAAAAACCAAAACTGATGCCACTCCTGATTTTGATGGTGGATTTATGCCCCTCTTAATCATTGCATAAGACATAACTTATCTTTTGTCTTACAGCAAGACTATCTTGTGTAGTTTGTCAAGCTATATTTTTATCGTGGCTTGATACCCCTGCATATCCTATGCTATTATGCAACATTATTTAAAACTTTAAATGTTTAAAGTATTAATGGAGGCTATAAATGATAATCTCTGTGGTGAATATGAAAGGCGGCACAGGCAAAAGCACTGTAGCGACAAACCTTGCCGTTATGTTTGCCGGTAAAGACGATGTCCTGCTGATAGACGCTGATAGCCAACAGTCAAGTTTAGCATGGCAACGAGACAGGCCAGACAATCTAACGCCGTTTTCAGTGATAGGATTACCCACTGGTAATTTACACAAAGAGGTTGAGCGGATCAAGAGTAAGTTCAGCGTAATCATAATAGACGGTGGCGGCCGAATAACGGCTTCTGCAAAGGCCGCGGTAGCCGTGTCTGATTTCATTCTCGTTCCTACGGTGGCAAGTAAACCGGACTGCATAGCCACACAGAGATTTTTCGCTGAGGTTGTTGACGAAGTCGCAAGTATTAAGGGCAAGGTTAAAGGCGCTATCCTGATAAATATGCTCAAGGGTACTATCTTCAACCTATCAGGGCAGGAACAGATTAAGACTTTAGGTTATCCAGTCTTTGAATCTTTTTTGGGCCATCGGATTGTTTATCAAGAGGCATTCTCAAAGGGCATGGGCGTTGCGGAGTACGAGCCGAAGGGTAAGGCGTCTGATGAAGTGAGACAGATGTTTAATGAGATAAAGGAGGCCATAGCATGAAAAAGTTTGAGATAGCAGCAAAGACTAAAGATAAACCTGCAGAATCCAAAGAGGATAGGCTTGACAGCTTTATCGCGGGTAACGAACCATTCACTACCATGACCATACAAATCCCTGAACGGTTGAAATTCAAATTGAAAGAAGAGGCGCTGAGGCAGAGAACGACCATGAAAGATTTAATAATCGAGATGTTAAGCAAGAACCTACCGGAGCATTAAAACATTATTTAAAACTTTAATTATACATTTAAAGCTGTAGCTGACCTGGCGTATAACACCGCCCAGTGCTATACAAAAGAAGTCAAAGAATACGGTGGACCCCTTTGTCAAGACCACGTCTCTTGGTATTTAAGGTATAACCCTCTATGAAGGTCTTTTCTTTGTTTTTTGCCGTCACGCCGTTTTCCGCAGGTATGCTCGTCCGCTTTCGGGGAGCAATCGATACCAGTCCCATCAGACGCATCAACCTTTGCACATGCTTCCTGTTTACATTATGCCCATTCCGGGACAGATACAACACCATTTTCCGGCTCCCAAAGAAGGGATGCCGCGTGTACTCCTCGTCTATTAGGCGCATCAACGTAAGATTCTCTTCGTTTTCCGTTGCCAACGGCCTGTAGTAGCTGGACCGGGGCAGACTAATCAGCTCACACTGCCGTCGGATGCTCAACTCGGTGATGGACTGGTACAGCCGCTACGTGCTCTCATGGGAAATATCGGTAACAATGGATGATGGTTTCTGTGTAAGTGCGCTTGAACGTGCGCTTAGACGGCATGGATGCCCGGATATATTCAATACGGATCAGGGTTGCCAGTATACGGGCGGGGCCTTCACTGACGTGCTTAAAGGCAATAAGATACGAATCAGCATGGATGGCAAGGGCCGGGCAATGGACAACATCATGATCGAACGCTTGTGGCGGAGCGTCAAGTACGAGGAGGTGTACATAAAGGATTATGAAACGGTGAAGGAGCTGATTGATGCACTTCGTAGTTATTTCGAGTTTTACAACACCGAACGCCCACATGCTTCACTGGGCGGCAGGACGCCTGCCGAGATATATAACAAAATCGCTGTCCTGCGGAAAACGGCGTGACGGCAAAAAACAAAGAAAAGACCTTCATAGAGGGTTATACCTTAAATACCAAGAGACGTGGTCTTGACAAAGGGGTCCACCGTA
>JADFYO010000091.1 GCA_015233015.1 Nitrospirota bacterium
GACCTCGATGTTGCACAGATGATTTAAAAGGGCCTTCAAAGCGTCGAGGATGTGCTTGATAGTTTTGCCCGCTAGGCCGCGCTGAAGCAACGTAGAGTAAAAATCAAAGACAATTCGACTTGAGATAGCCCTCACGTCCATTTCGCCGAAATTTGGCCTAATGTGGTTGCGTAGGATTGATTTTAATTTGGATATGTAGGCGTAAGAGAGGCCGGACGCCTCCAGATGATTAATCCAATGCTCGAATGAACTGCTAAGAGGATTAATTGCTGTTACGTGAAAGAGTAACGGTGAACCACAGGTCGGACAAATATTCATAGCTATATCTCCTATCATATCCCCTTTTATTCCCTTCTCCCTACAATCTTTTTAACAGCCTTATCTCAAAATGCCGTTAAAGGATGTTATATTTAGAATCTTTTATAATATCTTTAATAAGCGTTACCCCTGGGGGTAACAAGCTCTGTTACCCATGGGGGTAACACGTTTGATTTTTTCTAACAGGTTATTAACGCTAATTATCAAAGAATCCACTGGTCTCCATTTCCTTTTGGATTGCATTCTTCTTGAATTCGACGTTCCATGTTTCAACATTTTGATTAAGAATGAATTTAGATTTTTGTTTTGTTTTAGATATTCGGAGTATATTTTTATCGATAAGGCTTTGAACCGTTTCATGTGTATGAACCAATGACATTGCGCTATAGGATGAAAGTTCTCGATATGTCAAGAAGCAATAAGTATGATGCCATGACCAGCTGAATGAAACTATCGTCCAGAATATGCGGCTTTCACGCGTCGTGAAATTCACACGCATGAGGCCGCGCCTGATTAACTCATTCGGTATCATGGTGTATCCCTTCAAAATGTCCGGTTTATCTGGCATGTAACAAGTAGTTTACAGTCTGCTTTTTTATTTTGTCAAGATAGTAATCTGTAGTTTACATATGTTATACTGTGGGCATGAGAATTATCATAGGAGGATAACATGGCTCTACTTGGACATGACTACTTGAAGGCGATGCGTGAGAAGAGAGGATATTCATTGCGTGAATTAGCACTTAAGACGGGTATCTCTCATATGCAGATAAAAAAAATCGAGGACGGCCGCTGTATGCCTGGCGTTGATACCTTTTTTGAATTGTGCTCTGGCCTGGATATTACGGTGTATGATTTTTTCGAGCACATCGGGATACAGTTGTTCCGGGATGAGCGTCAGTTGAACCTCGTGCCGAAGGACGCCGAGGAGCGCGAACGCTTCAGAAAATTAAGTGGAATGGCGGTGCAGGGATTTGAACCCCGGACACTGCGGATATGAGCCGCATGCTCTAACCAACTGAGCTACACCGCCAACAGCCTTAGCTTTATATTATAACAAATCCATACAGACTAATAACAGAGGGCTAATCTTCTCATTCTAATATTTATCAATATCCCAATTGCGATGTAATTAGTTATCAGCGTCGTCCCTCCATAGCTCATAAACGGTATCGGCACTCCTACCACGGGCATCATCCCCAGTACCATCCCCATATTTATAAAAAAATACAGGAATAACATGAATGTTAACCCCAGTGCCAGGTATCTCCCAAACTCGTCTTTTGACTTCAACGCCGTTGAAATCCCCCTCATAAATAACAACAGGTATAACGCGATAATTGCCGTGCTTCCAATAAAACCCCATTCCTCGGCAAAGACGCAGTATATGAAGTCCGTATGTTTTTCAGGTAAAAATCTGAGAGGCCCCTGACTGCCTTTCAGGTATCCACGTCCTAGTACCTGGCCAGAACCTATAGTTATTTTTGACTGCTCTATCTGATAGCCTATCCCTTTTGGGTCGGCCTCGGGTTCGATGAATGCGACAATCCTGTTCTTTTGATAATCTTTTAAGTGCCTCCATAAGACGTTTCCGGCAACTGCAGGCACCACAAGGGTGAATATTATCAGTGTTACAATTATTTTCTTTTCCAACTTCTTTGCAATGACGAGGAAAAAAAATGTTATCAATAAAACCAGACTCGTCCCTAAATGAGGTTGTTTGAGGATAAGTATAAACGGTATAAGGCCAAAGACCGTTAACGATATTAAGAATGTCCTTTTTGTCAGCAGCCCCGTTATTGTGCTCAGGTATTTTGATATACCGATTATCAGCAAAATCCTGAACAGCTCCGATGGTTGAAAAGAAACCGGCCCAAGCACAAGCCATCTCTGCGCCCCCATGCCACGTTTGCCGATAAATAATACTAAGACAAGCATTACAATCCCCAATGAATACAAGAAATACGCTGATTTCCTTAACCAACTGTAGTCATATACGGCGGCCGCTAACAATGCCGCTAATCCTGTTAACATCCATATTATCTGCTTTATGTAGTAATTTGGCTGTACTGCCGTTATTACAGGTCTCGTCGCGCTGTATATCGTCATCACCCCTATTATGCTGATAGCAAGGAGCAGCGATAACATATACCAGTCGAACTGTTTCAGATATTTTCTGTTTATTTGCAGAAACCACATTGTTATTTGCCCGTCTTGCCTGCAAAGTATGATTCAATCACTTCTTTGGCGATAGGCCCGGCAGCGCTGCCTCCGTGCCCGCCGTGTTCTACAATTACGGCTACGGCTATTTCCGGCTTCTCAGAAGGCGCATAGGCAATAAACCATGCGTGGTCCCTGTACCGCTCTTTTTGTTTTTCACTCTTAAGCCTGCCCGCGATAACCTGTGCCGTTCCGGTTTTGCCCGATATTTTGACTATATTGCTTTTAGCCGCGCTTCCCGTCCCGCCATCTTCATTTATAACTCCATACATCGCGCTCTTGACTGCGTCGAATGTTTCGGGACGAATATCAAGCCTTTCCCTATGCCTGCCTTTATTCCCATCCTTAAGCATCGTAAGCGGCATAACCATACCCTCGTTTGATATCATTGCCGTCATCAGCGCCACTTGTGCCGGCGTTACAGACACATAGCCCTGCCCAATCGATGCGCTGAATGTCTCGCCCAAAAACCACTGTTTTTTCGCCGACTTGTGTTTCCACTTCGTTGACGGCAATGTACCGTCTCTTTCATCCACTCCGCGCCTCAACCCTATGCCGGTACTCTGACCTAGTCCGAAGAGCCTTGCGTATTTTTCTATCCTGTCAATTCCTAATTTTTTGCCGGTTTCGTAAAAAAACACATCGCATGACTCTACTATTGCCCTGTGAAAACTTACTCTGCCGTGGCTTTTCCAGCAGCCAAACGAGTATTTCCCATATTCCAGTGACCCGTTGCAAACAGTGCCGCCGTCTGCGCTGGTTACCCCTTCCTCGAGGGCGGCTATCGCAACTACCGGTTTAAATACCGAACCCGGAGGATAGGAACTCTGTAATGCCCGGTTAAGAAGCGGGTGGCCTTTGTCCTTATTCATGGCATTCCACTTCTCTGTCTCTATCCCCATGACAAAATCGTTGGGGTCAAAATTTGGCAGGCTTACCAGCGCCAGCACCTCGCCGGTTCTTGGACTAACGGCAACAAGGGAACCGGATTTTCCATTGAATGCCCTCTCCGCAGCTTCCTGCAGCCCTATATCTATGCTCAGGGTTACATCGTTTCCCATTGTGGGTTTAGTCTGTCCGATTAATTTTAATTGCCTGCCGAGGGCGTCAACCTCGATTATGTTCTCCCCTGCAGAGCCGCGTAGTTTCTTATCATAATACGCCTCCGCCGCCCATTGACCGACAAATGTCTCAGGGGTTATGTTGTCATAATCCGGGCTCTCCATCTGTTTGACAGTCATCCTTCCCAGGTATCCGATTACGTGCGAGCCGATATTGTTAAATACGTATTGTCTCGTCACGTTCGGTTCGACCATAAGTCCGGGGAAATCAGAGCGTCTTGCCTCAATCGCGGCAATATCTTTAAACGTTAAACCCTCTTTCAGCACTATGGACTTAAATCTTTGGTTCGCTCCTTTTCTTAGCTTGGCGATGAGTTTTTTTTCGTCAATTTCAAGCAGCGCAGACAGCCCCGCCGTGTCTGTTCTCTTGGTCTCAGGCATCAGTGAGGCATAATAATATGGTTTATTCTTCACAAGCGGCACACTGTTTCTGTCATAGATTATTCCGCGTGCGGCAGGGAGCGCTATTACCCTTATCTTGTTTGAGTTTGCCGCCTCTCTGTATTCGTTGCCTTTTAAAATCTGAAGCTGGTAAATTCTCATCCCCAATATAAAAAACATCAATATCACGACAAATTGAGTAATGCCCGAATACTTTTCAAAATATTCCTTATTCATCTCTTTCTCTTATAATAAAATACCCTATGACGGCATTTATTATGGCCTGGCATAATGTAATAGTCGCCGCATGCAGTATTTCAGTCGGCCTTGTATCGAACAGGGTGAGTGAAAAATATACTATAAAATTATCTATCGCGGTAAATGAAAAACATAGAATCGCGTTTAACAACGGCGTTAGGTTGAATATCCCTGTCTGAAAAAAATATGCCATAAAAATAATCGTCCCTTTGGAGAGTATATTCGGCCCAAGCATTTTTAAGGCGATGCTGTCCAGCAAAAATCCGATTAGAAACGCCCAAAGGATAGCCTTCCTTGTATCCCACCTTATTCCTATGTAATATACCAGCACCACTATGACGTTTACCCTATAACCTGTAAAATTGGTTTCGTCGAGCACGACAGCCAGTACCGCTATCGAAATCCACAGGAGATTCTCTTTGAGCCCCTTCATTTACATGTCCCGGCGGCGGGTTATGACCATGACTTCGTCGATTTTGAGTGGATCGGCAAAAAGACCTACTTTTATGTCCTGCTCGAACATCGAAGGGTTTTTTTCAGCCGAGATTACCTTGCCAACCGGAATGCCTGCCGGATACATCAAATCAAGCCCCGATGTAATAAATGTATCCCCGGCTGCCGCCTCTTCCATGTCACGGCCGTGTTTTAAACTACAGTACTCTTCTCCCAAACCTGTCAGGATTGCCTCTGTTCTGTTATCCTGAGATTTAACAGCCACGGATGAACTTACGTCTGTCAGCAAGAGCACAGTGGAGTAATGCGCGTCTGCCTTTTTTATCTTGCCAATAAGACCCAATGCCGTTCGTACGGCCATGTCTTTTTGTACGCCGTCTTTATAGCCCTTACTTATTTCCATTGTCTTAGACCAGATGTCAGGGTTTTTGGAGACCACCCTGGCGGTAGCCACGTATTCGGGCATCTCCTTTTTCAATTTCAGCAGCTCTCTCAGACGTTCGTTTTCTATTGACTTCTCTTCGTACTCCTGTTTTTTTAAGAGTAACGCATCAACCTCTTTTTTGAGCTGCTCGTTTTGTCTTTCAAGGAGCATCGCTACAATGAACGGTTTTTTTATATAATGTACAAGAGATGTTACAGCCTCGTTTATATAGTTTAACGGATAACGAATAAAAAAAAGCGGCTGGACAGGACCTTTAATCCCCTGAAGCGTCATGAGCGAAATTGAAAAAAACAAGTAGAGTAAGAACAGCGCCTGGCTCTTTTTAGTCATCAACCAACGGCAATCCTCTTTAGTAGGGCAAGATCTTCAAGCATCTTGCCGACACCCATTACCACAGCCGTAAGGGGATTGTCAGTCACAACGACAGGCAGCCTTGTTTCCTGTCTGATTAAGGCGTCTATGCCTCGCAACAGCGCGCCGCCGCCAGCCAAAACTATGCCGTTGTCAACTATGTCGGAGGCCAGCTCCGGAGGAGTGTTTTCAAGGGCTGTCTTTATCGTGCTTACTATTAAACTTATCGGCTCTGCCAGGGTCTCTCTTATCTCGTCCTCTCTTATTCTGATGGACTTTGGAATGCCGGAGATGAGGTCCCTGCCGTTTGCGTCATATGTGCGGTCTTCGTCTATTTTAAAGGCGGAGCCTATCTCTATTTTTATCTGTTCCGACGTCCTGTCTCCTATCAAAAAATTATATTTTTCTTTTACATAGGCCACAATTTTTTCGTCCATTGTGTCACCGCCAACTTTTACCGCCTTGCTGTAAACAATGCCGTCCATCGATATAACCGCCACGTCTGTAGTGCCGCCACCTATGTCAACTATCATGTTGCCATATGGCTCGTCTATCGGCAGCCCAACTCCTACGGCCGCTGCCATTGTCTCTTCTATCAGATATACCTCGCGCGCCCCCGATGCCTCTGCCGCCTCTTTCACGGCACGCTGCTCGACCAGGGTTATCGCCGACGGTACGCCTATTATGACCCTCGGGGAGACAAAACTCTTCCTGTTATGAGCCTTTTTGATAAAATACTTCAACATCTCACCGGCCGCGTTAAAGTCCGCTATTACGCCGTCTTTCATCGGCCTTATGGTCATTACATTGGCAGGGGTCTTGCCAGACATCCTTTTGGCCTCCGCCCCCACGGCTACGACTTTTTTCGTATCCATTCTCATAACTACCACAGAAGGCTCGTTGCACACTATTCCCTTGCCCTTTGCATATACCAGCGTATTGGCAGTTCCCAAATCTATGGCTAAGTCATTAGAGAACAATCCCAAGAGTCTGCTAAAAATCATGTCTCCTCCTTAAAGAGTATCTCGACTACCTTTGTTTTTGCCAGTTCGTCTCCTATTCTCATTCTATTGGCGCTGCCAATCATTATAATGAATTCTATGCCCACAATTGCAATAAAAAAAAACCAGCCGAGAATCGGTATCTTCCACAGAACGAGGGCAATGGCAATCGTGCTGTTTCGTACAATCGAGCACCGTCCCTGAGATGTCCGCTCATCGAGCTGTCCCTCGCGCAGTGGTTTGACCTCCATGCCCATCAGCTTTTTCCCTATACTTGCCCTTCTATATAAACTGTCTCCAATCAATATAAATATCACGGCCGCATAGAACCCTGCCCTCGGGAGCAATTCAATCAGCAGGAGGCACAGAACGAGGTCTATTGCCTTCGCAAGGACGCGCGGCAGTATTGCGGCATTTATCTCCTCTTTACCCATAGAAAATAGTAACAGATAAGCGCCTGAATTTTCAATCGAATTACGCACGGCTCTCTCCATTCGGCAATAAAATATTTTTTTTCAAAAAAATACTTGCGCTCATAGCCGCAATGTAGTAAAATCGTAGTAAAACTATCGCATACTTATGTTCACCGTCATATAAACGGCAGCATTCATAAGCAAAATTATTGGGGGGCATCATAAGACATGAATACTTATAGCAGTTTAAATCTGACATCGAACGGCCTTAAGGTCTTACAAAAAAGGTATCTTAAGAAAGACGAACACGGTGTTGCCCGCGAGACGCCTGATGATTTGCTCAGACGGGTGGCGAAGGCCATTGCCGCGGCAGACCTGAACTACGGGAAGAGTTTCAATGATCTCGACGCACTGGAGAGGGAGTTTTACGAAATGATGGCAGCGCTGGACTTTCTGCCAAACAGCCCGACGCTCATGAACGCAGGGCGAAGGCTTGGGCAGCTTAGCGCGTGCTTTGTGCTCCCCGTGGATGACTCTATGGAGAGTATTTTCGAGGCGGTGAAAAATGCCGCTATGATTCACAAATCAGGCGGAGGCACGGGGTTTAGCTTCTCCTCGTTGCGCCCTAAGGGCGATGTGGTCGGCTCTACGAAGGGGATATCCAGCGGGCCTGTTTCATTCATGGCCGTATTTGACACCGCCACTGAGGCCGTTAAACAGGGCGGTACGCGGCGGGGCGCTAACATGGCCATTCTCAGTGTTGACCATCCCGATATTATAGACTTTATCTCATGTAAGGCCAACAGCACACGGCTCAATAATTTCAACATATCGGTAGCCCTGACACAGAAATTTATAGAGGCGGTTGCCTCAAATTCAGAATATGAGCTGATAAATCCCCGCGGAGGCGCCGTAGCCGGCAGACTTGACGCCGCATATGTATTTGATTTAATCGTAAAACACGCGTGGGAAAACGGAGAGCCGGGCATTATCTTTATAGACAAGATGAATGCCTCAAACCCAACGCCGCTTGCCGGCAGGATTGACGCGACAAATCCGTGCGGCGAACAGCCGCTGCTGCCCTTTGAGTCCTGTAATCTTGGTTCAATAAACCTGTCTAACATGGTGCTTAAACGGGAAGGCGGCGTAAGCGTCGATTGGGATAAACTGAAGGCTGTAACACGCATGGCCGTCCACTTCCTTGACAATGTAATAGATTTAAACAAGTATCCGCTGGTTAAAATCGAAGAAATGACAAAGGCCAACAGGAAAATAGGCCTCGGCATCATGGGCTGGGCAGACATGCTTATTCAACTGGGAATTCCATACGGCAGCGAAGACTCCCTTGATTTGGCAGGGCGGCTGATGAGGCATATTCGGGACGAGGGACGCAGTGCTTCTGAGGCGCTGGCCCATGAGCGCGGCACATTTCCAAACTACGCGGGCAGCGTATATGACGGCGCCCTGAAAATGAGAAACGCGACCATCACCACTATTGCCCCCACGGGGACGCTGTCTATTATTGCCGGTTGCTCGTCTGGAATAGAGCCTCTCTTTGCCGTTTCTTATATAAGAACTGTAATGGAAGGGACTAAGCTTGTCGAGGTCAATCCCCACTTTGAAAGGATAGCAAAGGAGAGGGGGTTTTATTCCCCTGAGCTTATGGAAGAGATAGCCCATAGCCACTGCTTGTCCGACGTTAAGGCGGTTCCCGCCGACATCGCCGGGCTGTTTAAGACGGCGCATGAAATAACGCCTGAGGATCACATCAGGATGCAGGCGGCGTTTCAGAAATATGTCGATAACGCCGTTTCAAAGACGGTGAATTTTCATAACGGCGCCACAATAGAGGACGTAAAGAAGGTCTATATGCTGGCCTGCCAGCTTGAGTGTAAGGGTGTTACGGTTTACAGGGACGGCTCGAGAGATGGGCAGGTGCTTGTGGTTGCCCAGCCCGGAAACGGCGACTCTGCGGCGGCACATGCCGAAGCAATTCAGGCGCCTCAGTCACCGGCCAACATAAAAATCGTACCCAAGAAACGTCCAAAGGTCATTAAAGGCACTACCGAATCGACGCAAACCGGCTGCGGCAATCTCTACGTTACGATCAACGAAGACGAAAACGGGATGCCGTTCGAGGTGTTTAACCACATAGGGAAGGCCGGAGGATGTGCCGCCAGTCAATCGGAGGCTATTGGAAGGCTTGTCTCGCTTGCCCTCAGATGTAATATAAGTCCTGACGAGATTATCTCGCAGCTTAAGGGCATATCCTGCCATCAGCCGATATGGGCCAACGGCGGGAAGATCTCCTCATGTGCCGACGCCATAGCGAAGGCCGTAGAGTGCTACTGCCACGGCGAGGTCAATCATGGACATCAGAGCAACGGCAGCCACATCGATATGGCCAGCACAATGGTAGGGGCGTGCCCCGAATGCGGGGGTGCTGTGGAACACGAAGGCGGCTGCTCGGTCTGCCACGACTGCGGCTTTACGAAGTGCCAGTAGAGCGGGAACTAAGGTAACTTATAATAATAAACATGAACCCAAGGGTCAAAGAAGTTTACTCAAATAACGATTATACATTAAGAGTAATATTTGACAATGACGAGGAAGGAATATTTGACGTCACGCCTTATTTGGATAAAGGCATTTTCAAACAACTAAGAGACCGCAGCATATTCAATTCCGCTAAGGTTTTTTTAGGAACTGTCCAATGGGTGAATGGTTTGGATTTTTGCCCTGATACAATATATTTAGAAAGTAAAAAGCAATAGATTAGAAATGTAGTCGCAAAGATTTATTTTGTCCAGTGTTGCAGAAGAGTCTACTGAAATGCTACAATACTATTTATAGTTTACATACTTCTATATTATATATATTAATCTGGTAGTTAGCAAGCGGTATAAACTGGAGGCGGCAATTTTATTATGAAAGGTCTAAAAGATCATCCGTAAGCGTCTAAATAACCCCACCCATATATTTGACGTCAAGGGCATCCCTATCGACAGATTGCGGGAGCAGGGATTTGTAATCGTCTTCAGTCTTGGAATATGGCAGCCGTTCAAAGATATAGCGTAAGTATTTATAAGGCTCCAGCCCGTTTGACTTGGCTGT
>JADFYO010000092.1 GCA_015233015.1 Nitrospirota bacterium
TTCTTACCGCAACGGTAAGACCCCTTGTCTGAGAGTCCATCCTTGTCGCAATAGCCAAGCCCGCCGCGTCGTCTGCCGCCGAGTTGATCCTCAAACCGGATGACAACCTCTCCATCGCCTGCTTTAACGGCCCCTGAGACAACATAAGATTCTTCTGTGCGTCAATTGACGAAATGTTTGTGTTGATTACCATTGCCACGCCTGCCACCTCCATTTAACGTTACTAAATTTACTCTAAATATTTCCCACTCACACTACCTTTCTGCCGGGGCTTATCTGCCCCCTCTTCCTAACTCTGTCGAGCTTAATATACTTATCGGAGTTTTACTTACAACCTTTAACATCCCATTTATTTAACATTATTTTAACAGGGCGAGCGCGCTTTGCGGCGTGGTGTTTGCCTGAGACAGCACCGAGATAGCTGACTGCTGCAATATCGCGGCCTTTGTCATGTTTGCCGTCTCTGCGGCGAAGTCGGCGTCCATAATCCTTGAGTGAGCGGCCATCGTCGTCTCTATTACATTAGAAAGGTTTGTTATGACCGCGTTAAACTCTACCGCCTTTGCGCCCATCGCAGCGTTCGTGCTGTTGACAGATTCCAATGCCGAGTCTATTACCGATATGGCATCCTGCGCACGCGACACAAAATAGTTATTATGTGTGTCAGCAATCGCTCCCGCCGTATCAGACGCGGCATTTACCAGCAAAGACGCGTATCCGGTATATGAAATTGGCGTCTTCACGGCAGTTCCGGCAGCAGTGGAGCTATACACAGCTGGCGATGCTGCTGTAGTAATCCACCTGTTATCTCCCACACCACTCAGACCTGACGATCTGCTTGACGTGTGCAGGTCATACAGATAAAGAGGCGAGCCTTTTGCGCCGCCTTGTTTAGACATCACGCCACCCAACGCATCCACATTCATCGAACCTACGCTGATGTCTATCTGCGGGTCGCTCGCATAATAACCGGCTGCAAGGGTATCGCTGAATGTGCCGTCAAGGAGATTCCTGTTGTTGAATCTCGTCTGTGTGGCAATTTGTCCGATGTTCTCGACAAGCGAGTTTACCTCCATCTGCATAGACCCTACGTCGGACGCGCCGTACTGGCCGCTTGAGGCCTGCACAGCCAGCTCTCTCATTCTCTGCAAGTTACTTGTTATCTGGCGCAGAGACCCTTCGGCCGTCTGCACCATAGACAAACCATCGTTGGCATTTCTTACTGAGACGGCAAGACCCCTTGTCTGGGAAGTCATCCTTGTAGCTAAGGCAAGACCGGCTGCGTCGTCCGCCGCCGAGTTAATTCTCAAACCTGATGACAAGCTCTCCACCGCATGTTGTAAGGGCTGCTTAGTCATCATTAGATTTCTCTGCGCGTTTACCGACATAATATTTGTGTTAATTTCGAATGCCACGGATACCTCCCGCTATATTACTTACACTGTTAATGTTCCCTGTAGCATATCAATGCTAACGTATATATCGGATAAATATAGAAATACTTAAATAAATCGACACATTTTATTACTTTTTGGCGACTGCGGGGACAATTTTTTTGCGGTCATGAACTATGCCTTTCACTATGTCAGCGAAAGACAGCCTTCCTTGTTTCTTCTTATAGCATTCATAGAGGGCTGTTTTCAGGGCATCCTTGTTGTTTACGAAGGCTACGTCGCGTTGAAAATCCTTCTTTTCGTATATCGGATTATATACTATCGAGAGTTTGCCGTACTCAGAGGCAAAACCCAGTGTCGTCAGATAGGCCGGCGATATGATAACATCGCAGAGCATTATCAGGTCGCCCTTTGAGTCCGGCTCCATGATAAATGACCTGCCCTTGATTTTTTTTATATCATTCATAAAAAAATCATTTATTATGTCGTCCTCGGAAAGCTCCCTGACGACGAATTTTCTCTTCATGAAGAATACCGTCTTGGGCAAATCCAGTTCGTTTATCGTCTCGAGGGCCTCTTTGACACAAAACCTGAGCCTCGGATGGTTTATAAGCAGGATGACAAGCTCCTCTTTCGGCAAATGGATACTGGGATTGAGCAGCGAGTCCATGTATTTATCTTCAATCGTATCGATAAAATATGCCTCCCGCTCATAGTCCAAAATAAAGACCTTCGCCAGGTCAAAGCCGTATTCCTTTAAATACTCCTTTTCCCACTCGTATTTTATTATGATGTAATCAACCGTCCTGAGAAAAATAGGCGGCGTCTGAATGGCCGGAAACATCTGAATGCCGGCGATAGGCACGCCCTGTTCCTTCGCATAAAAACACATGGTGGAGTAGAATATGTCGCAGTCGGGAAGGGGTGGAATCTCAGTCGAAGGGATCGGCAGCATCACGGCGTCATATGACATCAGGTCTATCCCCGGATAGGTAAATGTCGCCACATGGCCCCTGAAATCGTCGAAAGCCGTTACCTTATAAAGTTTCATGTCTGTTCCTGGAATATACATATCATATGTAAGCTTAATGAACGTGTTCACGAGTGAGGCTATGTGGTCAACGTGTATAGGGTTGGGGGAAATAATATTAGTCCTGACTGCCGGAATGCCCTTGTGCAGATTGACAGAGAAATCATATACCGCACGGCTGTAGGTCAGCACATCGACCTGAATTCCCTTCATGGCCATGGCACGGGCTATATAGAGAAGTCTGCCGTTTGTCCCTTTTAGTTCGTTATCTCCTATAGGGATGAGGACCTTTGACATTAGTTTGACTTCATATCTATGGCGCGCATAATATCGTATGCCTTATCGATATACACACCGGTGGTTATCTTTTTCAATTTTTCGGCGGTGTCCCGGATTATCTCCATTATGGGGGTGTGGTTTTGCGTGTTTGAGTAGGCAAGCGGCAGATACACGTCGTAAACCTCTTTCAGCGCCTCCGAATTTAAAAAATCATACCCATACATTTCTCTTTCCGGCAGGTCAATCGCTATCAGGTAACTCAGGAGCGATGTCAGCATATCTCCATAACGGTGGGATACCTTTGACAGGAGGACGTCAAGAAATAGTAAATCCACATGGAATCTCTTTAATTTAAGCCCCAGCCTGATATAATAGCCCGCACGGGAGATGTCGCCTTCCTCGATGGCAAACCGGGCGCACATCGCGAGTATCTTCAGATATGATTTATTTTCCTCGTTCTTATCTTCATCGGGCACCTGAGAGAGTGCCTTTTTTATCGAGAGTCTGGCATCTGTCCCATTTTGCATCTTAAGATACGAGATTGCCGTCTCTATGTTTGATTCATAGTCTTTTAAACTCATATATCCTCAATCTGCCCTTGAACTCATCGAGGGCAATTTTCAAAGTTTACAGTTTATATTATACTGCTTAATATTATATAGTATATCATATGTCCGGCATATATCAACAGATTAATTTACATAAGGACAAGACAGGTTCAGGGCGGCATCGGGGAAAATGAGTTTCCCCGAAATCCAGCGCATACCCCTCAGATTTCTCAAAGGGCGCAAGCAGGTCTTCACAGACTGGCAGTGCGTCGAGGCCGGTTACGGGATGCCTTTTTGGAAATACTACCAGGACAAATTCGGTACACGCCCGTGGTTCAGCCCCTACGGGGTATCTCTTACCGTGGGACAGCCGGAGGTCCTCAGTCGTCCCATCATAGAAAACGACCCGCTTGGATACATCGGAGCCTACAGCACACTGCGATATGAAGACGGCCTCTACCGCCTCTGGTATTGCACATACGACTTCGACAAGGACGGGCAGGAAAACGACAAAATCTGTTACGCGGAGTCCCGCGATTTCAAAGACTGGCTCCGCCCCGACCTGGGGCTTATTTCATACAGAGGCTCGCGGCACAACAATATAGTCTATGGGGCAGGCACTAAGGGCACGGGCGGAGACATGGGCGCTCACGGCGCCACAGTCTTTTACGACCCTTCGGCGCCTTCTCAGTCCCGCTACAAGATGGTATATCTGGGGCCTGCGAAGCAGGACGCCGGACTAATGAACTGGCTCTACGGGGCGGTGTCTCCAGATGGCATTCACTGGAAGGCCATGCGCTCGGCTGTCGGGAAATTCTCCAGCGATACTCAATCTGTTGCCCTGTATGACGAAGCCCTGAAGAAATATGTAATGTATGTGCGTCAATGGACGCCTCAAACCGCTGCGGGATTTGGAGGACGGCGCGTTGTGGCAAGGACGGAGTCGGATGCATTTAAAAGGTTTCCCGCTCCAGAGCCAGTGCTCCTGCCGGAGCCGTCATGGGAGCCGTCTCTGGATATATACACAAACGCCTATAATCGCTGGCCGGGGGCAGAAGCTGCCCATATCATGCTCCCCGCCCTCTATCACAGAAACACGGACACTATAACCCTCCACCTTGCCGTGAGCAGGGACGGTCATCGCTGGTCGATGCCAAAACCCACGCCCATACTTGCAGAGAACTCATCGTATGAGAAGGTGACGACATACGCGGGGACAGGCATAGTCCCATATGGCGAAGGGAAATGGGCATTCCCTGTGTTTTTCTCGCGCAGGGCACATAACGAATACGTCTCCGAGCGTCCGGCAATCCATGCGGCCATTATCAGAGAGGACGGCTTTATGGCGGTTGAGTCCACGCTCAAGGGGGAGTTCTACACATATCCGTGCGTATTTGAGGGAAGCCGCCTTCTGTTAAATTCATCTTCATATTCCGGCGGCGAGATAAGGGTTGAGATAATAGAATTGAAGCCAAAATTCGAGATACATCCATTTGAGGGATTTTCCATCGATGACTGCGACCCTGTGACGGGGAACTCCATGTGGAGGCCGGTCATGTGGAAGGGGACTGGCGACATATCGGCCCTTGCCGGCAGGGTCGTCCGGATAAGGTTCCTGCTTATAAGGTCAAGGATTTTGGCGTTCAGATTTGAGTAGCCCGGCGTCAAGCGGCCTCTTTACTCAGTGTCAAAAGAGACTTCGCTCAGCTGTTGCTTTTGCCTGACTTCTGCGAAGGTAATCTTAAACCTCGCGCCTTTTTCCCTGTTTAAGACAATGGTACCGCGCAGCTGGTTTTCCACAATAGATACCACAAGCTGAAGACCAAGCGTCTCGTTGCCACTAAGGCCGACAGATTCTGGCAATCCCACGCCGTCATCCCATATCTCGATATCATATTCGTCGTTACTGCAGGTGACGGTTATACCAATTTCACCGCTTCTGCCGCCTTTAAAGGCATACTTCAGGGAATTTGACAGCAGCTCATTTACCAGAAGGCCGCACGATATTGCCATATCCACGCCGATGGAGAGGGAAGGGATATCGATTTTAAGAGTTATCTTGGACTTATCCACGCCGTAGGAGCGAAAAAGCCCATTAGCAAGTTTTCCAACGTAGTCGGCAAAGTCTATATCGGCAAGGGTTTCGGACTGGTAGAGCCGCTCATGAACAAGGGACATGGCCATAATGCGATTTTTAGTCTCGTTAAAAATCTCCGCGTCTAAGGGGTCATTAATTAATCCGGATTGGATATTAAGAAGGCTTACTATGATTTGCATGTTGTTTTTTACCCTGTGGTGAATCTCCCGAATAAGGACTACCTTCTCTCTGAGTGAGGCATTTATCTGGCTTTCCATTTTCTTACGAGCGGTGATGTCTCTGGCGATGCCGGTATAAAACGTCCCGCTTTTTGTCTTCCATGAAGCCAGTGAGATGTCAAACGAAAACTCCGTACCATCCTTTCTGAGGCCCTCGAACTCTACCCTCTTACCGGCCATGTAAGCATCGCCGAGGAGCTGAAATGTCTTAAACGCCCTTACATAGGCCTCGACAAGGCGTACGGGGATCAGCATTGAAACAGGTTTATTTATTACCTCGCCTTCAGTATATCCGAACATGGACTCCGCTCCCCTGTTAAATGCAATAATTAAGCCCTGAGAGTCCATCGAGATAATTCCATCCATGACGGATTGGATAAGGGAGCGGAATTTCACCTCCGACTCTCTGATTATCTCCTCTGCCGCTTTGCGTTCGTTTATCTCTTCTATCAGACGTAGATTTGTCTCTTTCAGCCTTGCAGTGCGCTCATCCACTGCCGCCTCCTGCATATCTCTGGCGTCTTTCAGGGCCAGCCACTGCCTTCTCAGGCGCCGCATGAAAAACAGCATCATCGAAGACATGGAGATGAATATAAATACGTGCAGGACAATGAAATTACGCCGCTGGTTATTAGTATATATGGCAATCGACGACACGGGAACTGCTACGGATATACCGCCTCTGATTTCGCCCTCTTTATACCCCTGTTTCCCGTGGCATTTCAGGCAGGCCGCTTTCACTTTCAGCGGTGCCATATAGAAAAACCTCCCATCTGCCCCCGGCGGCCGGACTTCCTCCAGCGAACCTTTCTCAAACTGCTTAAGGGCAGTCTCTTCCCGTGGTGACGGCATATTCCCCGGCCTTAAGGGTTTAAGGCTTGTAATATGAAACTCCACGCTGTTTATGTTCCTGGCAATTTCCGATATCTGGCGTGTCATATATGCCGGATTAATCATAGTCAGCTTTTTACCGTCTGTAGTGGTTATGTCTCTGTCCGGGACGTCGAGGTAAGGATTGGGTTGAGTTGCTTCGGTAACCGGGACATAGACGCCTTCGTGGCCGGCATTCCAGATGCGCGTGGTCTCGATCATTTTGAACATCGACCTGCCAGACTCAAGCGCCATATTAAACGCCTCTTTTTCCAGCAAATACAAATGCCACTTCAACGAGGCCATGGCAATAATCGACCAGAACACTACCGGCAGCACCCAGTAACAATGGGACTGTAGGTAATTCCGGCACATCCCCTTACTATCGTCTTTAGCCATAGCCCGCCCTCTTTTTATACCATAATTTGTATTATTTGTAAAGCTCACCCCCCCGCATTCAGGCGTCCATTGACTTTGCAGCGCGTTTGCCTTATTATATAACCATATGAACACGACACCGAATGTATTTGAAACCATCGAAGGAAAGCGCCGCAAACTCGCCGCGGGGTGGATTATTCTCGGCATTGCCTCATTGCTTTTAGCGGGGCTATTGGCCATACTTCTGGTGCTGTCGCGAACGCCTGCGATACAGGATGTGTTTCCGTTTATCGATTTTTTTAAGGTTGCGCTTGTCGTACATGTCGATTTGTCTGTTACGATATGGTTTCTGGCGTTTGCCGGGGTTTTATGGACGCTAAACGGCAGCGAATCTTTTATGGGCTTGGGGTACGCGGCCTTGTGCGTATCTGCCGCGGGGACAATAGTAATTGCCCTGTCGCCGTTTCTTGGCGCGTGTCATCCTCTTATGAACAATTATGTACCCGTGCTGGACGATAAAATTTTCCTGTATGGGGTTGTGATATTTTTTGCCGGATTTACACTGTTATTACTGCGCTCACTCTTGTGCATACCGCTTAGCGGTGCGGCAAAATCTGAGGACGGGGCGCTGCGTTACGGTCTCTATGTTGGGGTAGTCATCGGATTACTTGCGATGATTACGCTTCTCTGGACGTACCTCTCAATTTCAAAAGACAGCACGGCGCTCAGATATTACGAGCTATTGTTCTGGGGCGGCGGGCACTTACTTCAGATGCTTGACACGGCAATAATGCTTACCGCGTGGGTATGGCTTGCAAGGGCAGCCGGCCTTGCCCTTAAACTCCCTCCAAAGGCCGCTGTTACGCTGTTTTCGATATTACTCCTGTCATCGCTCTATGCGCCGATTATTCTTCTCACACACGGGGCAGGCTCGGCGGAGTACATTCATCAATTTACTGAGTTGATGGAGTGGGGCATAGGCGCGCCGGTTATCGTAATCGCATTATTAATCATGGCCTCGCTTTTAAGAACCGAAATCGAAGCCAATATGAAACATCTGCGGGCGGCACTGGTAAGCTCGATGTTATTATTCGGTGCTGGCGGGGCGATAGGTTATATGATAAACGGGATAAATGTGACGATACCGGCACACTACCACGGGGTAATCGTAGGAGTAACGCTTGCCTTTATGGGAATGACATATTATCTCCTGCCGCGGTTTGGATTTGGCGAACCCGCTGTAAAGGCTGCAAAGATTCAGGTATATGTATATGGCATAGGTCAGCTGCTTCACATAACGGGACTTGCCTGGGGAGGCGGATACGGCATCCAGCGTAAGGTAACGGGCAGCGCTCAGGGGCTGGATACATTCAAAAAGGCGGCAAGCATGGGGCTGATGGGCCTCGGCGGCGCTGTAGCGATTTTGGGCGGCTTTCTGTTTCTGATAGTAGTGCTGAAGGCGATGCGCCGAAAGAATAATATATCCTGATTTGAAATAATTATGTGTTTATGATAAACTACGGCCATCCAAACAAATAGGTGGTTTTGATGATTAATAAACGGCTTGGCGTTTTCATGAAAAGATTTGGGATGTTAGCAGCTTACGCGTGTGCCGTCCTCATATTTCTCTCAACATGCGTCACTACCCAGAAACGTGCCGAAATTTTCTTACAGCCGGGGCATTCAGGCAGTGTCAAAAGCGTATGCTACAGTCCAGACGGCAGGTTCATCGCCTCAGGCAGCACCGATAACACAGTGAATATTTGGGAGGCTTCCACAGGGACACTGCTCCGCAGTCTTACCGGACATTCAGGCTCGGTCAAAAGCGTAAGTTTCAGTCCCGACGGCAGGTTTATCGCCTCGGGCAGCTTCGATAACACCATAAAGATATGGGATGCCGCTACCGGGACGCTGCTCCGCACTCTTGACGGGCATTCAGACAGCGTCACAAGCGTAAGTTTCAGTCCTGACGGCAGGTTTATCGCTTCCGGCAGTGAAGATAAAACCATTAAAATATGGGATGCCGCAACCGGCAACCTGTTGCACACCCTTACCGGGCATACAAGAAATGTAAGAAGCGTAAGTTTCAGTCCCGACGGCAGGTTTATCGCTTCCGGCAGTTGGGACAAATCCGTGAAGATATGGGCATCTACCGGAAGTCTCCAGCGAACACTTACCACACATAAAAGCATTGTCTCAGGCGTAAGTTACAGTCCCGACGGCAGGTTTATCGCCTCTGGCAGTTTCGATAAGACCGTTAAGATATGGGATGCCTCAACCGGCAGCCCCCTGCGCAGCCTTACCGGTCACACAGGCAGTGTCACAAGCGTAAGCTATAGTCCCGACGGCAAGTTTATCGCCTCTGGCAGCTTCGATAAGACCGTGAAGATATGGGATGCCGCAACCGGCAACCTGCTGCATAATCTTGAGGGACATTTAAGCATTGTCTACAGCGTAAGTTTCAGTCTCGACGGCAGGTTTATCGTTTCAGGCAGCGAAGATAAGACCGTGAAGCTATGGGACGCGGCCACAGGGAACCTGCTCCGCACTTTTGCCGGAAATCCATCATAGTTGAACGAAACATACATGAATAGGGTCAATATTCGCCCCCGCCCATGAAAATTGAGATGCCCTACTGCTAACATTTTCTCATTTCACGGTAAACGAGTTATAATAAGAGAGGGAAATGGTCGATATGCTTTA
>JADFYO010000093.1 GCA_015233015.1 Nitrospirota bacterium
CTATAACCATCAGAGAACTCAGGCTCGGCTCGGATTCCTATCCCCAGCCACTTATGAAAAACAGTTCTATGAAAAAAGGGCTGCGGCATAAATGAATTGGTGTCCACTATTGACATCACACCTCATAGAGCTTGTTGCCTTTCATATAGCCACATTTCAACCACTTACCAAGTATTGTTGTGTCCATTGGTATATGTTTCTTCAACCATTCGTGGCTTATGTTGTCGAAACACCCTTTAATGTCCCCTTCAAGTATCCACTGAGGTGAGTTTGTTCTTGATAGTACAATATAACATTGTGCTATCGCATCCGCTGTTGACCTTTTGGGTCTGAAACCGTATGAGTTTCTATCTGCCCTACATTCGGCTACGGGTTGCAGTGCCATTAGATACAGCGCTTGCATTGCCCTGTCCTTCATTGTAGGAATATTCAGGGGTCTTTTCTTCCCGTTAGGCTTCGGGATTTCTATTCTCCTCAGTGGTTGAGGTCTGTATCCTTTCCGATTTAGTGACTTCACTGCTTGCATTTTGGCAGATGGGGTACTCCATAACTTTCCGTCTACTCCTGCTGTCTTCTTGCCTTGATTTTTGGTAACTCGCTTAACCGCTAATGCCTTGCCGCTAAACGAGTTGGTTAGTATCCACTGTAGCCGTTTGGCTTTACGGTGGTTACCTTCCTGTGTTGCCTTGACACCAAGACATGCCTGTAACCATTTAACATTAGATATAATCCTGCCCCAATTCAGATTATTCCATTGGGCGGTGTCTACTGGAGAGGCTTTACAGGATGGTTTCCCATCTTTCGTCATTTTATAACCCTCTCCTCTTTGAAGTTAAACTGTTCAGGGTTCTTGTCATAATAGACCATGCGTAAGTCTGCACCCTTTCGGGTCAGGGCATATGCCCCTATCTCCTTCATTACAAAGAAGCCTTCGCTTTTTACGCCTTCCTCTACCCGCTCAACCATCGGAATTCCTTACGGTTTTCTTTGCTGTTGTCCAGCGATTAATCGGGTTTACCGTGTTCCGCTAAAATTACAAGTTGATGGTTTAGCCTCTGCCTGTACACCGATGGGTTTATTGTCCGTGTAACGTTATATTCAAAAACGTCATCCACCCATTCACCTTTTGGTCAAAGCCTGTCAGCATCTTTGGCTTTTTGTTCTTAACGGTGCTTGCGGCAGTTCACATATGTTAAGCATACCATCAGGAGCTTAGCACCCTACCGATTGATGCTATCAGTTATTCCTCCTCGCCTCACGGTTTGGAGTTAATGGGTTACATTGTCATCCGGGCTTCAAACAGGAGCGTTACCACCAATGCTTGCCGGACTAAGCTACCTGCTACGGAAAGCAGAGTAAAGTCCTTATTTTTTAAGGCTTTACAGTAACTTTAGCAACTTCACGTCGCACTGAATATAAAAACTTTTCGCAGTCAACATCCCGCATATCAATCAGATTATACCTAAACGTCAGCGTTTCGGAAGAGATACTGTCTTTCATCGTTAACGGCTCATTCCCTATGTAAAACACATACTGCATAGGCATAATCCCATGAACCTCCGCCATATACACCCAATACCGCAGCTCCCTATATACCATCATGGAATAGTTCGCCGCCTGAAACTCGATATGCAGCAGGGAAACAGAACCATCTTCCAGTTCTACCTGAAAAATAAAGTCGGCCTCGCGTTCGTTCGTTATCTGAAGTTTAGTCTCTATCGCCGTAGATTTAACAATCTTAAGCCCGATTACCTCTGTTATCAGGGTATCTACAACATCCTTGAGGATTTCCTTGATAATCTTATCGTAGCGTTTAGACATAGGCATCATATAACATTATGAGAAATTCAGACATTCGATATCAGGAGCGCCTTACCACGCGGCCTATGGCCTCTGGCATGATTGATAATATGTATGCGTAAAACGAGATATATTTCCTCATCAGCACCGGTGCTGAGACGTGGTGCCTGTATTTTTTTATTAAGGTTAGGTTCGCCCTGATGTATTTTCTCAGCCGCGCCCCCGTGTTCTTGTCGTGTATTCTGTAAAACGCAAGCGGTTCGTCTATGTATCCTATTTCATGTTCAGACGCGATGGCAAGCCACAAGTCAAAATCCTCCACCGTGGTTAACGCCTTTTCTTCGCTGAATTGAAATCCATGGCCGTTTCTGAACATCACCGTCAGGCATGATATATAATTAAACGATAAAAACAGGTCTATGAATATGTTGTGGGTCAGGCCAATTCTCCTTCCAGGCGCCCTGCCCTTCGTATATGTAAGGACGCCGTTTTCCATCGCCGCCGCCTTTGCATACACCATAAAGACATTTTTATTAGTGTTTAGATAGTTCACCTGTTTTTCGAGTTTGTCAGCCAGCCACAAATCATCTGAGTCCAGAAAGGCGACATACTCGCCGCGCGCCTCCCGAAGCCCCACATTTCTCGATGCCGCGATTACGCCGTTGTTTTTAAACTTTATGTATCTGATCTGCTCACAGGCAAAGCCGCGCACTATCTCCTCCGTATTGTCAGTGGAGTAGTTGTCTATCACTATGAGTTCCCAGTTGCGGTACGTCTGGGCAATGACAGAATTAATCGACTCGCCGATGAACCCGGCATAATTATACGTCGGCATGATGATTGACACTAGAGGCGCGCCCTGTTCAGACATTACGTTGCCTCCCCAAGAAACCCTTCACAAAGACGCAGGCATCGCCTTATCTCCTCGTCCATGCCGCCCTCAGGTTGAAACCCAGTTTTTTTGATTTTTTCGATACTATAATTCGTCGGGATTAAAAACGCCTCAGAAACTGACGGCTCTCCAACTTTTATCCCGCTGATTTCTCGTCCATAGGTTTCTTTATAAACCCGCGCCACACGCTCTGCCGCTTCTAATATCGTCATCGGGCATTCGCCGCCGAGATTAAATAGCCCGTCGCCCCAGCCGCCTTCTAATTCATAAATAAAATGCCCAACGGCGCGCGCCACATCGTTGATTGATATGAAATCCCTGTACTGCCTGCCGGATGATTTCAAGGTGAGCGTACCACTCGTTACGGCCTGGTGGCAGAGGTCGTTAAAGACCAGGCTCCAGCGGTTTACACCTCTGTCGGCCGGAGCGCCGTAGGCGTTTGACAGCCTGAAAATGGCAGTGTTCATTGCGTTATACCGCCTGAATTGCTCTACAAACCCCTCAGCCGCCGCGTGTGTAACCGCGTATGGATGATACGGCCTGATTGGGGTCTCCTCCGTTATCAGAGGCCGTTCAAGATTCTCTCCATAGACGTGAATTGTTGAAAAATATATAAAATCCCTTACGCCATGCTCAGCCGCCGCCCTAAGCAGCCGGTATGTCCCCTCCGCGTTTATCCTCATCGCAGAGACAGGGTCGCGCATCGAGACGATTTCATTTAACGCGGCAAGATGTACTATCGCATCTATCCCGCTGACACTGCGCGCGATTGACTGCTCGTCGCTTAATGACATATTTTTTATGGCGTTAACCTCTGTGCACCACCTTGGAAGGTCTTCACTTTTTGTCGTTGTAATGGTTATATCGGAATCGGGGTATTTATCTCTGAGATAGAGGGCAGTTCTGCCTCCAATAAACCCCCTGCCGCCGGTTATAAGTATGCGCATTACTGCGCCCACTTATATGGAATACGTGCGTCGTCATGGACGCGATGCTCAGCCTCGGCCGGGTCGTGCGGCTCAGTGGCGCAGTTGGCCAGAATTGATATGCCGTCAGAGATACCCATAAAACCACTCCACACAAGCGGCGGTACATGCACCAGACAGTAGTTTCCTTCGCCTGTTACAAACTCATCCACGAGGCCGAATGTAGGAGAGCCCGCCCTTTCGTCATAGATAACGAGCCTGATTTTGCCAAACGGGACTGCCACATTAAGCGCCATCTTCTTGTGCAGCTTCCATGCCTTTACGGCGCCGGGATTTACTATGGAGAAATAAATCTCCCCGAAACGCTCAAACAACGGCGTGTCGCACCTCAACATGTGCATCACCTTGCCGCGGGCGTCTTCGAACTGATTTAATTGGGAAACCGATAGTCCTTCTATCATCTGGCTATTATCTATTTATTATCCGGCCCAGCTGATCATCTTTTTCTGTGCCTCGCCGATGTAGCGTTCAACTTGCCGCAGGGAAAACTCGAACATATCGTCATTACCTTCGTAAAATGCCTTGTACCAGACGGCCGTCAGCTTGACGGTCTCCTTAAAATCGAGGGCAGCGTGCCAGTAAAGCTCCACAAGCGCCTTATCGCAGGAGAGTTTAAGAAGCGAACTTTCCCTGATTTCCGAACCCTCGTGCCTCATCAGACAGACCCCCCAGTGCGCCATAAACTCCCCGATAAGCTCGCCGACTGAGTGGTTAGCCCTCGCGTCAGGGCCAAAGTTGAATGCCTCACCTGAGGCTATATCCGACAAGAGCAGGCCCGCTCCAAGTTGAAGATAACCGCTTAATGGCTCAAGCACATGCTGCCACGGACGTGTCGCGTTTGGGTTTCTTATGACGGCCTCACGGCCTTGTGACCACGCCCTTACGCAGTCGGGGATTATCCTGTAGTGTGCCCAATCTCCCCCGCCAATTACGTTACCGGCGCGTGCGGTGGCCAGTCCGGGGGCATCTGGTCCTGAGAAAAAAGATGAGACATATGATTTAAAAACAATCTCGGCACACGCCTTCGAGGCGCTGTATGGGTCGTCGCCCCCAAGTGTGTCATTTTCCCTGTATCCCCAGAGCCACTCCTTATTGAGGTAACACTTATCGCTCGTTATGACAACGGCGGCGCGAACGTCTTCGGAGTTTTTTATACATTGAAGGACATTGGCCGTACCCTGGACATTAGTGCTGAAAGTCAGCAGCGGGTCTTCGTGGGAAATCCTTACTATTGGCTGTGCCGCCAGATGAAAGACTATCTCGGGACGAAAATCCATGAAGGCACCCGCCAAGCTGTCATAATACCTTATATCGCCTTCATAATTTCTGATTCTTTTATTGAGCCGGAGCACCTCGTAATTGCATGGCTCTGTCGGCAGATACGAAGAGAATCCCGCCACCTCCGCCCCAAGCCCTAAGAGCCAAAGCACAAGCCACGAACCCTTAAAACCCGTATGCCCGGTAACCAGCACACGACGTCCTTCATAGGCGCCGCCAAAAAGGTCTTTTCTTATCACCAGGCGTCCCTTTCCACGCGCTTACGGCGTGAACCGGCAAACATTATTGTAATGCCTTTATATTGCAGGTCTGTTTTTTGAAAATTGTTTGAGAGGATTTCGTAACAATAATAATTGATTGGGTAGCATTTGAAACCGGGGGAAAAGATGAATTCTTTGTATCCATAACAGGCCGGGTATTTCATGATATGTATTAAAATCAGCATCCGGCAAACTCCAGCCACCGACACCGGTTTAAACCCAAATACATCGTGCAAGTGAACACCACGTCCTCCGCAGAGTACATTCATTGATTATTTTTTGCTTTTATCGTCTAAAGATAATAAATGATTTCTCAATTTAGTTACGGCCATTGCCCGATGGCTGATTTTATTTTTTACATCGCTGCCAAGTTCGGCAAAGGTCTTATCAAACCCATCGGGGATGAAGACCGGGTCGTATCCAAACCCTGACATGCCCATTGGCTGCGCTGCGATAGTACCTGCCACCTCGCCTTCGAAAAACAGCGACTTTCCCCCCATCATAAGACAAAACACACAGACATATTTTGCAGTACGATTTTCCTTTGGTATTTCCTGCATAAAATCCAGAAGGGCGTTAACATTATCTTCGTCACTTGAGTTCTTACCGTCCTCATCAGAGGCAAAGCGTGCGGAATAGACACCAGGCGCTCCGTCGAGGGCATCGACTTCAAGCCCTGAGTCCTCGGCAACAACAGGGGTGGCACTTTGTTCGTAAACTGCCATTGCCTTGGCAAAGGCATTTTTGTAGTACGTATCCCCGTCTTCGGCAACATTGCCCATTATACCATCTGCAGAGATAAACTCTATGCCGGTGCCGTTTAAAAGGGTGTTTATCTCCAGCACCTTTCCCTTGTTCTTAGTTGCCAGATAAAGATTCATCCTCAAGTACCTCCTTTTGTATCCCTACAAGTCTCTCGATTCCAATTCGGGCAAGGTCGAGCAGCTCATTCAGGGTTTTTCCTGTAAATGGGGAGCCTTCGGCCGTCCCCTGTACTTCAACATACTTGCCGGAGCCTGTCATAACTATATTCATATCAACATCGGCGTCTTTATCTTCCACGTAACATAAATCAAGCATTGGCTGTCCATCCACAACACCAACGCTCACTGCCGCGACATAATCGATGGGTGGAATTTTTCTTATCATACCATTTCTCATGGCAAAACGAAGCGCGTCGATAAGACATACATAGGCACCCGTGATGGAGGCGGTTCTGGTGCCTCCGTCTGCCTGAATGACATCGCAGTCAATTATAAACGACCTCTCGCCAAGCAGCGACAGGTCAACTACGGAGCGCATTGCCCGACCTATAAGGCGCTGGATTTCCAGAGTGCGCCCATTGGGTTTAGAGCTGCGGCCTTCTCTGTTCATGCGAGTGTGGGTTGACCGCGGCAACATTCCATACTCCGCAGTTACCCAGCCCTTTCCCTTGTCCTTGAGAAACGGCGGCACGGTCTCTTCTATTGTCGTAGTACAGATTACCTTTGTCAGTCCTGCCTCTATCAGCGCCGAGCCTTCGGCATACCTGACTGCTCCTCTTGTTATCTTTACCGGCCTTAACTCTGAGTTTGTCCTTCCATCTGCCCTCATACCCCTCCAAAGCACCTTGTGTTTTTTAACGCTATGGCCTTCTCCTCCAACGACGCAATTTCTATTCTTGTTATATCCTCTAACGAGTCAAGCATAAAACGCTTGCCGATTTCCTGAAATCTGTCCGGACAGTCAGTAACATAGTATTTCCTGAATGCCGGCCTGTCCCACGTTTTCAGCAGGCCCGACGACGTGAGTATCTTACTGACGTTTTTTGCCTTTTCGATTGCGGAGTCTATCAGGACGACATCATCACCCATTACTCTTTTAATCACATTCTTTAGAAGTGGATAATGTGTACAGCCCAGCACAAGTGTGTCTATATTGGAGAGTTTCATAGCGGTTAAGTATCTGCGCGCAACTAACTCGACTACCTCGTCATCGAGCCACCCCTCCTCAACGAGGGGAACAAACAGCGGACACGAGCGTTCAATTACCACGATGCGCGGGTCGATGCGACGAATGGTCCTGCCATAAGCGCCGCTTTTTATAGTAGCCTCGGTGCCTATTACCCCTACGCGGCCATTTTGGGTTGCCTGGGCGGCGGCCTTAGCGCCAGGTTCTATAACGCCCATGACCGGTATCTTAAACGCAGTCCTTATTATATCCAGACTTACGGCAGAGGCCGTGTTACAGGCTATTATCAGCAGCTTTATTCCTTTTTCCACAAGGAACGAACTATTCTCGAGCGAATACTTGATAACAGTCTCGGCTGAGCGTATGCCGTAGGGTACCCTCGCGGTATCCCCCATGTAAATGGTGCTTTCAGCCGGCAGACGCGCGTGTATCTCCTTCAAAACCGTCAGCCCCCCAACACCGGAGTCAAATATCCCTATCGGCTTATCACCCATGTTTTCGAATTTCATCAAATTTTACCTCTTGTGTGGCTATTCTTTTTATGGGGACACTGATGTTGTAGTGTCCTCCTATTGTTTCTTCTTCTTTTCCGTTTATAAGTATCTTCACGTCGTCGAGTTCTAAATTAGAGGCGGCTGTCTCGTATATACTCTTTATGATCAAATATTCTTTCATGGCGTCGCCCTGAAAATTTTTCTTTATCTCGGACGAGAGATCGACATAGAGTATTTTATCGATGCCGTAGTAGATTCCCAATACACGGGCGTTTGACGGGAACGCTTCTTTGTTGGGAATCGCGTTGAGATTAAAAAGCTCTCCTATGGCGGCTTCGGCTATTTTCATCGTATCAAAGGTCTGTTTGATTTTTATAATCATGATATTAAGGGCTGCCCCTTCGGGGTAGAATACCTTCACATCCTGAGCATCGCTTACAATTTTTTCCCTCTCTTTTAACGCTATCAGGCTCATTACACCTGACCGGCCGTCGTCTTTCCACATTATATAATAATATATGGCCGTTGTGCCAGCCATTACTACAACTATCGGCAAAAGAACCATAAATATTAACTTACTTTTTCGCATAATCTGAAACCGCCTGTATTATAGCATCTGAGATAGAATTAATCGAATCGCCGTTGTATGTAAAAGAAGCCGGATTTGGTATCTCAATCATGACCGCCGGCGCGGCAGTGCCTGAGAGTATCGGAATGGGCATTTCCCTGAAAACAGTTTGCATCCTGAACTTATCGTAAAACGCGCCGCCAACTGCCTTCGAAAGCGCCCTGCTCTTTTCTATATAGGCGGCTTGAGCATATGCGGTGCCATACGCCATATCAGGCCCCGACATAACGGTTGGAAGACTGCTTGTATATATGGCAAAAGCACCCGATGCCGAGACATGTATGCTGATAAATAAATCCGGCCTGTTCTTACGAATATCTATAAGCCGCTCTGCAAGAGACAAAGTAGTGTCGTCCTTTCTGGTAATGGCAACACTGCGCACCCTGCCCCCTATGCGTTTCGCTAAATCGGAACATACGGACAGGGTAAGAGCGCTTTCCTTAAACTGCCCTGAGATCATCCCTGTGTCGAAGCCGCCATGCCCGGCGTCTAACAAAATTTTTAGCTCTGCGGTTTCGTTATTTTGTGCCAACGCTGTGGACTGTGCCGTCAGGGAGGCATCAGTTACATACGCGTCTATAACTAATCTTGGCGGACCAGTGTATCTGGAGACCTTTATTTTCATGAGATTTGTTATACTTAAATATATACTGTTATCTTTTTGGGTAAGCTTAAGAGGCTCTGGAAGGGGTACTCCTTCAAATGAAAAATTACCGGGAAAATCAATCTTAACTACTTTGGACACCTCGCTGACCGCCGATGAGTTTATCAGAGACTCGTTTGCGCTCTGAAACACAAACCTGAGAAAATCATTCTTATCACTAAAACGCATAACAATCTGGTCTGCCGCTTCGCCATAAACACACGTTGAGAGGGTTAAGATGAAAACGATAAACATAATACCCGCATTTTTCATGACACAGGATTTATTCATAGCCTATATATTGGCGTATTAACGAAAAGTTTTTCAAGTGTTTATTAACTCCACCAGCAATTCTCGGTGAAGACAAAAGAGGTACTGGTTATACGTATAGTGTATTAATAAGTTACGAGATGTGGAGTTAAGAAGAGCGTAAGTGCGGAATTTTCTCTTTGAGAGTGTCAATTTTACATG
>JADFYO010000094.1 GCA_015233015.1 Nitrospirota bacterium
AGGTTTTTTAGGGCGTTAGGGCTAATATAATCCCCTCGCAAAGGGAAATAAACTCTGAACCCCCTCACAAAAATCCCCCACAAACCTGAAACTGAGACCGCGGCTCAATTTGATGGTGGATTTAGGGTGCCCCCCTGTATTTACAAAACGAGATCAGTATTGTTATGCTTAACGACGGCCTGAATCCTGAAATTTACAAATCGGGAAAATCTTAACACGCGAGGTTCTTCTCTGAGGTTCTTCACTTATGATGAAAAGGGTGAATATTACTATCGGCGGGCGCATGTCATTGTCGGCGTTTGTGTTTCTGGCAGGAATCTATTTATTTACCGGTTATGCAGCGGCAGGCGTATGTTCAGTTAATGACGACCAACAGTTTTCTTTTATCGTCTTTGGCGACAGCAGGGACAATGTGGCTGGTGTAAGCCAGACCCTGGCAAAAATTGTAAAAACCATGGCGGCACATGTTGACGTCGATAAGCCCGCGCCGTCTTTTGCGGTATTCACAGGAGACGCCGCTACATCTGGTGGACGCAATAATCTCAAAGATTGGGACAATATCACAAGCGGTCTCTCAGCAAAAATCCCAGTGCTTTTTGTCAAAGGCAATCACGATATCTATAGCCGTTTAAAGGGTTATTCACGTGACGGTGAGTTTCAGGAGTTTCAGAGAGAGAGGTTGGAGGCAGGTGCTGATATTAATATAGGGTGTATCCAAAGGGTGCCCGGCGAGGCCGGCTATTCGGCCTTTTCTTTCATATGGAACGGTTCGCTTTTCGTTATTCTTGACACTTATGAAGTGCCTGTGCCTAAGGACCAGAGAAATGGATGGGTAAGTCCCCGGCAGCTGAAAATGCTTGGGACGGCGCTTGATAACACTACGCTGCGGCATAAGTTTGTATTTGCTCATACGCCGGCATTCGACAACGGCCCACACGGCAACATTGGCAAACCCCAGTACTTGGGCTCATGGAGTCAGAGCTTTATGGAGATGTGGAAGATAATCGACAGAAACGGCGTCGATACCGTTTTCAACGCCCATGACCACTTTTACGCACGCAAAAAAATAGACTCAACCGTCAATCCACAATGGAAAAACGGCGTCTTGCAGGTGATCACAGGCGGGGCCGGTGCGCCGTTGTATGACCCTGAAAGCTGTGCCGGCAGTGACTGTATCAAGTACGACAAAGCCAGCAAAATCAACCACTTTATCATAGTCACAGTAAGGCCGGAAGATGCATCCTACAAGGTCTATGACCTGGATGATAAGCAAATTGAGGAACATGTTATTAATAAGCCGTGATGTTTAATCTAAGTAAAATCCGATAAGGAGAGGGGGGAAATGTAATGACTATAAGTGCGTTATGGCTGCGCTCACATCTTATATTGAATCATATACCTATGTTGTGGGCGGTGTTTGCCTTTGTATTGTATTACTATGGGACGATAAAGAAAAATGGCGACATACAGAAGGCCGCACTGTTGGGTTTCACGTTTACGGCAATCCTTGCATGGGTAGTATTCAGGTCAGGACTAACTGCCGCAAAGTATGTTCCGGGGCTGCCGCTGATATCCCTCGATTACATCTATGAACATGAGCAATGGGCGCAGAAAACACTGTGGGCAATGTACGCCGCCGGGGCAATAGCCGCGCTCGGAGTAATTAAGATGTGGTTAAAGAGACAGCTCCACGGGATATTTTTCATATTTTTTTCAATTGTGGCGGTTGCGGCTATATCGTTGACAGCGATAACGTCGGATATTGGCGCAAAGATAGCCAACCAGGGAATCAGGCCGCGCTCGATATTAACCGAATCGACTAAGTATGAGCAATACAGGGAAAACAGGAAGAAAAACGGTACAATTCAATCGGATAAGACCCCTGTGAGCAATGAACAGGCAATTAAACCAGCTGATGCCCCTGATTGAGGAAAATCAACCGCTATGCCTTCGGAAAACAGGTAACGCCTCTTCCCGGAGGCCAGAGGACTAGTGCCAGATGACAAATGAATGGATAGATATATCGACATCAAATAAGAATGGAATGGTTGTATGGCCTGGAGACCCCGAATTCTCTATAAAGCGAATCTGTGACATAGACAAGGGGGACGCACTGAACCTGTCGCTTATCACAATGTCCTCCCACACAGGGACTCATATAGACGCCCCCTCGCACTGGTTAAGAGACGGTAAATCCGTTGACGAAATGCCGATTGCCATATCAGTTGGCACCGCGCGCGTAATAGAGATAAAAGACACGGAATCGATAAAGGTATCGGAACTGCGGGAATACGCGATAAAAGAAGGACAGCGAATACTCTTCAGGACACGCAATTCACAACACACCATGGACAAATTCACCGGAGACTTCGTCTATCTCTCTGTTGAGGCGGCAAAATACATAGCAGAAAGCGGAGCGCTGGTAGTAGGGATCGACTCCCTGTCAGTAGGCGGCTGCCATGATGATGGCAAAACCGTTCATAGCATATTGTTAGAGGCCGGGGTATGGATAATCGAAGGGCTTGATCTGTCGCAGGCCGGGGCCGGCGAGTATGAGTTTATATGTCTGCCGCTAAAACTGCAAGGGGCTGACGGCGCCCCGTCGAGGGCGGTATTAAGGAAACAAGATTTGCTGAGGTAATCTTTTCCCTGACGGAAAATTATGCCGTTTTTTTGACGCCGTTTTTAACATCATATCCCATAACATCAATTCTCATCACCAGAATACCTGCTTAAAGGCCGTACAGGGCTGCTGGCATATTAATTGCTACATAATATCAGATTCCTAAAGAGACATTGGAGGTACTGAGGTATGAGAGTTAAAAATTTGACAGTAGCGCTTATAGTGAGTATAGTGGTTGCGTTGGTGGTCTTTTCTGTATTCAGGGGGATGGCGTTCAGCGTTATTTTCAATGCCGACGCGTTGATTATCGTCATTGGGGGTACAGTTATCGGAATGTTGTTAGGATTTCCGCTCGATAGATTGAAAACGACATACAGAGACATCGTGAAGTCTTTTAAAGACCAGGCCACAAAGGAATCCCTCATCGAGGAAATCCTCCACATCGCGAGGATAAACAGGAGTTACGGTGTCAGGGCGCTGGAGAAAAACCTCGATGAAATCGAAGACGACTTTCTGAAATTCGGAGTCAATCTCGTTGTTAACAACTATAGTGAAACATCCATCAAAGAAATCCTGGAACGTGAGATGACCGCTCGGATTATCAACCAGAGTTTCAGCCAAAACGTGTTGAAAACGCTTGCACGGCTGATGCCGTCGCTTGGCCTTGCGGGGACTGTCGTAAGTCTTATAAAGATGTTCAAGGATTTCAATACAGTTGAGACACTTGCTCCGCTTATGGCCGTTGCCCTTATGTCAACATTTTATGGTGTGGTGCTGGCAAATCTTGCAGCCCTTCCGCTTTGCGCTAAACTCAAGGAGGGGTCTATCCGGTCAGGCTCCCTGATGATAATCGCAATCGAAGGCATTGCGGCCATCTCTAATATGGAACATCCACTGAAGATTGAAGAGCGCCTGACCGGATACGACCAGGATGCGGCATTGTTAAACATTCCTCCGCGGGTATTTGCGGGACGTAATTATAAGACGGCACAGGCAGGCGGCAGCATACGGTAATGAACGAATCATATAAAAAATTAGTCGAAGAGACCAGTTCCGAATCGGAAGACAATCTGTGGCTCATTACGATGACAGATTTGATGTCTCTGCTGTTAGTGTGTTTTCTGATGTTCTTCGTTATGTCGAAAAGACATGAAAAATCAGCTGAAAAGGCTCAGCCGCAGCCACCTGCCGCCAGGAGCCAGATGACTGATAAGGAATCGGCCGCAACAGACACAAGCACACCAGAAATCAGCGAAATAGCTGCGGCTGAAATGACTAAGAGCGCACCAGAGACGCCACCAGCACCGGAGCGCCGGCTTATTGACAAGGAAACGACACCTTCCGACACCAGCGCACCGGAAATGAGTGAACTCGCGGCGGCTATCGCAGAGTTAGACATGAAAACGGCAGCCAGTGACCAGGCCCCGGCTCTCGATGCGTTTATAAAGGCACAGAAGCTCGATAACGATGTCACTGTTACCAGTGTTGACAAGGACATCGTAATAACGATGAGGGAAAAGGTATCTTTTGTACCTGCCAGCGCAGTGATTTTAAAAAATACCACACCGGTTTTGGATAAGGTTGCGGAGCTGATAAAACGCCATCCTTCCTACGTTGTAGAGATAGACGGTCATACAGACAACTCACCCATACACTCGCCGCTTTATCCCTCGAACTGGGAACTCTCAACCGCAAGGGCAATGAGCGTGCTTCATTATTTTATAAAAGAAAGGGGTGTTGACCCCGCAGGGTTCACAGTAAAAGGCAATGGCGACAGCCGTCCCATAGTGCCGAACGACAGTCCTCGGCACAGGTCTCAAAACAGGCGTGTTGAAATCAGGATTAAGGAAAAAACAATATAATGTTTCAGGAGGGTTTATAATTATGGCAGTATGTATTGAAAAGATAACATCTAAGTCTATTCTGACAAAAAGCGGTATCGATGGTATTGACTATTGCGTAAATCCGTACATGGGGTGTATGCACGGGTGTCTGTATTGCTATGCGATGTTTATGAAGAAATACACCGGTCATGGCGAGGACTGGGGTTCTTTCGTGGACATTAAAATAAATGCAGCCGATGTGCTCAGGAAACAGCTTCAGACTGCCAAACGCGGCAGTGTCATTCTGAGTTCTGTCACAGACCCGTACCAGCCGGTTGAGGCGCGTTACAAGGTAACAAGGCAGTGCCTCGAAGCACTGCTGGAGTATCAGTATCCGGTTGAGGTATTGACCAAGTCGCCACTAATCCTGCGCGATATCGACCTTTTGAGCCGCTTTGAGGATGTCGAGGTTGGGATAACGATTACCACAGAAAACGACAGGATACGAAGGGCATTCGAGCCGCGGACCTCACCGATAGCCGTCAGGGTAAGGACGCTTAAGGCGCTGCATGAAAAGGGGATTAAGACATATGTATTTGTAGGCCCGGTACTGCCTATGGAACCGGAGGAACTTGCGGCAAAGATTGGTCCCTACACAGATTATGTACTGATAGACAGAATGAACTATACGTCAAAGACCGTGAAGGTCTATAGGGATTTAAAATTGACACAGTGGCTTGAAAAGGGATTTACCGATAACATCATACAAAGACTAAAAAACGCCCTCGGCACAAAGGCAGTAGAAGTAAGAGGGGCACGGTCAGCAACGACGTGCCGCTGCGCTTAAATCCGCCTCCACCACCCCCCATTAAATCAAACACGATTCCCGCGAAAGCGGGAATCTGAAATCATTTGGTCATTTGGTGTCAAGTCTTGACATGTGACATATTGACACAGTCCTGCATTGAAGTTGCTAACATTTGCAAGAAATGCCAGCCTTTTACCCCATTTCCATTATGTCACGTATCGAAGACCCGACACCTTCAATTGTTATGAATCCTTTCTACGCTTTTCTTGACGACCAGCACCGAACACATACAAAGGGCTATCACTCTTTCTGCAACGCTTCCCATGAAGATTCCCGTTAACCCCGTACTGCCATAGTTGCCCATTATAATAATATCGGCCGCCATCTCCAAAGAGGCGTTGACCAGGGTTTTATATGGCTGCCCTACGAGCGGGAAGGTCTCTATTTTTACACCTTTTGAGGCGGCCTTATCAGTTATTTTTTTTAAAATGTTTTTTGCCTGGCTTAACTTGCTCTTATCGGAGACTACCGATACAGCAGAAAGCGACTTGACCGTAGGACAGCGGCTTGCCATGCCTATGGCCTCATCCACCGCACAATCGCTGTATTGGGAGCCGTCTGAGGCTACCAACAATGTTTCCCCCCTGAGCTGAGTATCCTTAGGGACGACAAGCACTTTTGACGTGGTACCGGCTATTACTTTTGCCGTTACGCTGCCCATGATGAATTTCTTTAAGCCTGTCATGCCGCGCCGCCCCATTATGATTATATCGGATGTATGGCTTTGAGCCTCCTCTATTATTGCCTCATGCACACGTTCGGCACGTCTTATCGCCGTTGTACATTCAACATTATTCATGGCAGCCTCATCCCTTACCGCATCAAGCTCCTCTTCAACCATTTTAATCATCTCTCCCGAGTACTCAAACCCCATGCTCTCATAGGCGGGATTGACCTCAAGCACCCTTATTATCTTCAACATAGTGTTACACTCACGGGAAAACGCTATCGCCTCTCTAACCGCCCCCTTACTGTAATCTGAGCCGTCAGTTGCCAAAAGGATTGACCTTGCCTCTCCCATCATCTTCATCCTGTATCTTTCTTTAATGTCTATGGTATCCATCATGTCACCGCTCCTTTTTGGGTTGAATGTCATTATTCTTTAACCTCATCTGTCTCTTTAAGTACAGGTACGGGCACCAGCTGCCCGTTCATTGCGTTGATGATTCTCTTAGGCGCTGTTATGGCTGTAAGCACTATCCTTCTGGCAATCGATATTACCGGAGTTACCATATAACCGGTTATAAGGGCAATTACTATGGCAAGCAGCCCATAGACGCCGCCGTGCGCCATAGCCATGTCAGATATTTCACGGACCATCCCCACAGGCTCGATTTTCACCTCGTCAGACGCCTTTTCTACCACTGAGTGGTTACTAACCGCATAAACATCGACGTTATAGCTGCCTATAGGCACCTGGTAAGGCATACTGACAGTCAACCAGAAGGAATTCTTACCATCCTTCGACGGCATAAGGATAACTTTATTGCCGTTGACCGAGTATAGTCTGCCTTCTTCTTTCACCCTTATGAATTCCCTGAAGAGCATATCCCTGTCGCTCTCAGGGCTGCCGCCGCTGACCCCGGCGCTGTCGCGTATTGCATCATATCCAAGCGAATATTTATTTCTTTCGCCTGCCGACAGCATTTTATCCAGGTCATCGGAGCTATACAGCATGTAAACGCTGTTGACGTTGGTAACATTTACCTTATCCTTATTCATCCAAAACAGGTGGTAAAGTTTCTCTTTTATCATAAACGCTTCATTCTCGAGGGGCGAGGTGATTTTCACGACTACATCCTTGCCGCTTTCCACTGTACCTGTTATTGTTAAGACGTTACCCTTGTAGAAGGCGTTTATGGGTATCAGCTTCTTATCCATGCTAAACGTAAGCGCCGCGTTGGCGTGGCTTACACTCAGAACTAAAGCAAGGACTGTTAACAGTGTTTTCAATAGTCTCGTGGTCATGATTATTTCCCTCCAAACGAATATGCCAGCAGCAAAGCCGGTTTCGACATGAGTTCAAAGAGTATTTTAAACCCTACCGATAATATTAATAACGCAAGAAGTACCTTAAGCTGTTCTGTGTTCAGCCTTTCACTAAACATAGTGCCCACATATGCCCCTACGCTTGAACCTGTGAGCATTACGAGGGCTAACACGAAATCAACCGTATGATTTGTATAGGACTGAAGAAATGTTACCTCGATTACGGTAAAGAGTATCTGAAATACACTCGTCCCGATAATCACCCTCATCGGCATCTTCAGAATGTAAAGCATAATCGGAACCATGATAAACCCGCCGCCTACCCCCATTATGGCAGCCAGCACGCCTACCAATATCCCGATAAGCACGGGCAAAAGCGCCGAATGCGTCACACCCGACTTCACAAATTCCATTTGAAAAGGAAGCCGTCCCATAAGTCTGAAAAATATGGACTGCCGTGCGCTGCCCTCACCGCCCTGCCCCGGAGCCTTCTTCTTTTTTAAACTCTCGCCAAGCATAATACCGCCCACTGTGAATGGCAGAAGGACATAGGTTAATTTAATAACAAAATCGATATTCCCCATCGAGTTCAGAATTTTGACCGCCTGAACCCCAAGCCCGCCGCCAAGGAAGCTGCCTATCAGCAGGTATAACCCCATTTTCATGTCAACATTGCCCAGTTTCCAGTGTGTCAGCGTTGCCGAGGTCGATGCCGCTACCATTTGATTGGCGCCGCTTGCCGCAGCCACTGTTGGAGGTATCCCAAACATCATCAGCACCGGGGTTATCAAAAACCCGCCGCCTACTCCAAAAAGCCCCGAGAGCATCCCGATTCCCGTCCCTATAGCGAGCATTATCATCAGATTTATCGAGGTATGCGCTACCGGTAAATATATATTCATCCCTTAACCTCCTTTAGTAAATTTAGCATTAACTGTTTGAGAAAGCTTCATTATCTGTCATCATAGGCAGCTCATCAAACAGGACATGGCGCGCTCTGCCGGCCTTTTGGGGCTGCCGGCTTTTTACCTTTTCGGTGCCGCCGCTCATCAACGTCTCCCTCGCAATATCGATTCTCATCTCTGCCATGGCCGCTGCCTCGAGGTGTTTGTTAACCTCGCTTAATATTTTCTTTATCTTACTCATGTTGTGCCTCCTTTTCGGTGCTTGTCCCAAGTGCGGCAGCCTTATTGTAGCGATACTGCCAGACAGGAACCGAAACTTCTTTTAGTATTTTGCTAAGGTCAAAGACCTTGCTTTTATTCAACGAGGGGCTGAGTAAGACCATAGTCAACCCCTTTTTGTTGTCGATGTCGTCTTTCATCGTAAGCATGCGCTGCTTACAATATAACTCTACAGATACTTCAAAGCCGTATTTCCTGGCTGTGCTTTTAATTGTCTCAATCGCCGAGGTATCGGTCGGTTCGCCCCGATTATTCTGTTTCAACGAATTATCGTCACAAATTATCAGTATATCGATTGCAGTCGGAATACTAAGGGCAAACCCCATCATGCTGGTCAGAGAGGCATCAGCCGCCCCGCGTTCATTAGTGATTATCACCAGTCTGCGATTTATCTTACCATGTGTTTTTATCATAAACACTATAATCTCATAAACCGTGCCAAACGATAAGTTATTGATTTATATAGATAGTGAGATGATTGAAAATGAGCTTGACGTTCCAAGTTGAAACACGCTTGAAACATAGGGGGTATGTCAGATAAGATTGTGTCTATTGTCTTCTGCCTGCTTTCACTATTGTGCAGAGATATTTACGAACACATGTTGGCAAGCGGCGAACTTCAACGCAACCAAGGCAAACCATGAACCAGCAAACCGGCAACAGCGGTCAGTCTTTGATCCGTTTTACCGCGCCATACGCTTTCAACATCGCCAAATGTTATAATACCGCAAATGTCTAAACGCTACGATAAGATTCTAAAAGAAATCCTGAAAGTGCGACATGAAGTCGCTATAATTACTGTAAAGCCTTATAAAATAAGGACTTTACCCTGTTTTCCGTAATCGGTAGCTTAGTTCGGCAAGCAGAGGTGGTAACGCTTCTGTTTGAAGCCCGAATGAC
>JADFYO010000095.1 GCA_015233015.1 Nitrospirota bacterium
ACGCTATATCTTTGAACGACTGCCATATTCCAAGACTGAAGACGATTACAAATCCCTGCTCCCGCAATCTGTCGATAGGGATGCCCTTGACGTCAAATATATGGGTGGGGTTATTTAGACGCTTACGAATGTATTACCAGCGCCTTGAAGTAATCTTGGTAGTTGATCAAGCAGAATTCGCTTATTTGCATCAGTTTTGGGTTTCAAGCCCTTTGGAATGTGACCAACACCATTATAGGATTTGACTCTGAATGTGTCATCACTTCCTATAATCTTTGGGACAAGGACATCAAGCGCCGCCTTGCCTGACACATCTTCAACGAGTATCTCAAGATGCAACGGGTTACCTCGGGTCCAGATAGTCGCTGTACCACAATCCGCCAAGTGGCAGCTCTTGCTCATACAGGTTTCTTACAAGCTCATCGTCGCTTGCCCTTGTAACAGATGCGAAACCGTCTTCACCCTTAGTCATGACCCAAACCTCTTCCGGGCTGAGCGCGTTTATGAAATATGGCTGGTGAGTGGTGATAAACACCTGTGATGTATCCTTTTCGCCTGTGGCGCGTTCACGAAATTCATTAGCCAACGCCTCTAAGAGTTTATGATAGAGACCGTTTTCAGGTTCCTCTATGCAAATAAACGGCGGTGGTTTGGGGTCGTTAAGTAATAGCATGTAGGTGAAAAACTTGAGTGTCCCGTCAGACATTTGAGTGTGATAAAATGGTTTATTAAAACCCTTATCGTGAAACCGTAAAAGAAGCCGCCCATCCTCCAGCTCCTTTGTGTCAATCCTGTCTATCCCCGGAATCTTTTTGGCAATATTATCAAGAATATCCTGAAAGCGTTCTTTATATTCCCGCTCCATATACTGAACTACGTTGCCAAGGTTATCTCCTTTGGGATTTAAGTGTCTTTGTGCTCCGACAGCGAACTGGTTTCTGGCAGCATCGGGGTTGAAATAGCTTAAATACCAACTCTCCATAAATTGTTTGAAACCAGAAATGATAGGATGTTTCGTGAGCGAACCTAATGTAGCAATTCCCAATTTCCTATTATCTTCAAGTTCGAACCTTTCTTCCCGCTGGAAGCTTACCTTCAATCGTCTATTCGCACTAACATCTCCTTCGCCATTAAGAACAAAACCTTTTCCATTACATAGTTTCATCAAAATAAACCGATCTTCAGAGCTATCTATATTCAGACGGAGATATTCATTTAAAACATATGGCCTGATCGTCTCATCCTGTCCTATTGCCATTTCATATGTTATAGGAATTTCGCTTGGTTCATATCTATACTGTATGTAAAATTCGATTGGTCCTACTTGCCCCTGCGAACGAATCCTTTCAAAACCACCCCGCTTATCACAAGCAGCTTCTACCCCATCTTTCAGGCAATCGGCTAAAAAACCAAAGGCATCGAAGAATGTACTCTTACCCACTCCGTTTTTGCCAATCACGGCTGTCAAAGGCGTCAGGGGCACCCCCTCTTTAGCCCAAAGTTTGCCAATGGTCACATCCTTGAGCACCCTAAAATTCTTTACTTTGAAACCTTCAATGATCGCCATTTCTACCTCTTCTATATTTTAATATATGCCATCATTGTTTTAATACCCTAAAGAATTCAACCTTTATATTTTTATCAAAAAAGCCCGGATATTGCGTCGTTATGGCGAATTCGTTGGTCTCGCCCATAGCGGCTTCATTGACGAATGGATTTAGATTTATCCCGTTTACCGCGTTAAAATAGAACCTGTACCGTTTTGCCGGCAGTCCGCCGCGGTACAATTGTATGAAAAGGTTCGGTGGTCTGAATAATAGCCTGATAATCTTACCCATGATGTTATATTCAACATAAATCCTCGCAAACATTTGATACCTGTCATCTATAGGAAAGGCAATACTGCCGCCAAGCGGCGCCGCGCCCGAGGCGATTTTCTCTTCCACAACAGGTTCAGGTTTGTCTTTTCTCCTGAATACCCAGAAGTCACCATCTATCGTGACAGCTTGATAGCCGGTAAGGATTTTCCTGAACGTGGCAGGCTCAAAAAGCACTGCACTTGAGCCGGGAAACCCTCTCAAGACACATAACAAAAACTCAGGGGCGTCGCGTCCGCTTAAAAACCTCTCGTTTAACAGATCAAGATAGGCCGTATATGCCGAATAAGACTGGAATACGGGACGTGGATGCCAGTTTAACTCGTAATACCCGGCAAGGGCCGCGTCAATGGTAAAAATATCGACCGTATGCCCCTTAATCAGCTCTAATGTCGAAGAACTAAGCGCATAATAGGCAGACAACCTCTTTCTATTCATCTCATGGGGCATCAAAGGGTCATTATTAGCAACCAGGGCGGCGGCGGTTTTTATCTGACCTATCTTTGACGACACGATTTGTTTTATAGGAGCAGCCTTTGAGTGGTATTCATAAATGGGAAAGGCAACAAGCAAGACAGCCGCCGCGAGGGCCGCATACTTAAGCCATATGCCGTCACCATCACCAACCTTTTTAATATAATACAGAATGAAAACCATTCCCCATGTTACAAAAAAATCCCACTCGAATATAGAACCATTGTTAACGCTGTGCTTATAACTTATGAAAAGAAACCCCAGCGCCAGGGCAAGATAATACATATCGTCATTGTTCTTTCTTAAAATGCTTCGTAAAAGAAACCCTCCATAGACCATCCACGCTGCCAGGGCGGCAAAGAACTTCCACGCCGGGCCGTCAACCGCCATTGCATCAACGTACCCGTCGGCAACCATCCATGAATTATAGAAAAACATACCAAGCGCCCCTACCCCACCCGTCATTATTAATCCTGATACTGCTATGAATGCCAGATAAAAGACGACGCCGAGTACTGCCTCCCTGTACCTCTTTTCCACGGCAAGCAGCGCTATAAACGTTATGAACATTAGACACACGGCAATTCCAAAGGAAAACTTGACGTAAAAAAACAGCGCCGATATTAAAGAAATCACCGCGAGGAGTAATATATTTTTTTCTTTTTTTACTATGTATCCGTATGCGAAAAAAAACAGATACAAATAATTATACGACTCAGCCGGTCTTTCATACTCTTCAACAATGGCCTGCATATATACCACTATGGCCGAGGCCGCAAGAAATGTTATCGGGAGCGTTGCCCTGCATCTTTTAAGAAATAACAACAACGCCCCCCAAAACAATACATGGGTGACCATAGTATATAACAGCGTGCTAAGCCACAACCCCCTGTCTATATATAAAGGGCATGTAAGATAACCCAACGGGCCATATGTAAAAACAATGTCAGAGCCAAATACGAGGCCGCTTAACTTTGCCTTATGGATTGCAAATTTCCACGAATCGTCCACGCTGCCGGACAGTGTCGCAAACAAAGGGGGTATCGATAAAAATGCCGCAGTTATTATTACAATAAACCTGACAGGAGCGCTGTCTGTTTTTTTCATTTCAGGGTTCTATAGTATAAAACGGGTAATTCGCGTAACTGAATTCGTAGTATTTTCTCAGCTCAGGCACCTTACCGTTTAATATATCGGTAGAGAATGTACCGCCTTTTACCAATAACAGGTACGCGACCCTATATCCATTGTCCTGGGCAGAGGCTGCCTCGCCGGTATTGATGATACCAGCCTGAGCGACTTTATAGTTGCTGGCAATATAGTTCCACGACTTTTGCGACATCGCCTGAGACATTGAATTATTATAGATGAAGATGTATTTAGAGTTAAACTTTTTCTCGAATTTTTTAACCTCCTGCTCTTCTGCGGGAAGGGCAAAACAAAACCTCTCGGCAAAGTAGCAGACGGCAAGTTTTTGCGCCGTGGCCATGACTAAAAACCTGTCAGCGCTGCCAGTATGTGACCGGATATATTCGCCCGCCACATCGGTACCAAGAAACTGGCTGTCATAGTGGCGCGTAATACTGGCCTTTACGGGGAAGAGGCTCAAAATAAGGATCAAAAACGAGGCATACTTCAAATGTTTCAGCTTGATTACGACTGTAAACAGATAATGAAACGCAAAGGCTATTGCAAACGAGGCCAGATATACGTAAGGCATTTGGTAGTAGCTGTGCTGATAGAAATACAGACTAAATATCATCATATAGATAACGAAAGAACCCAGATAGGAAATGAAAAAGCTCCTCGTCCGCCCCTTTACAAATAACAGCAGGAGCAGCCCCAAAAACATGACGGTACCCAATGGGGCGGAGTAGTTGTCCTCCCAGAAGGATATTATGGCTAGGGAGTTTGTCTTCCAGTATTGAATCGTAAACGGGTCAAACGGCTTGATATTGTGGAGCGACCCTTCGGTCAGGGACTCGTTTATATTTGTCAGTTTCGTTATCCATATGTAAAGCGGCAGGACTAAGATAATCAAAAACCCGTAGTATGGTCTGAGATTTATAGATTTAATATCGTCCAAGATACGCCTGTAAGGGACAATGGGCAGCACGGCAAGGGCCGGCACCAAAAATGAAATTTTTAAAAGCCCGATTAGGGCCAGAGAAGCCCCCACATACAGGGCATTACGAAAACGTGCGTCCTCAGACCATTTAATAAAATAATAATAAAACACAAGCAGGAAGAACAGGCAGTGGCTCTCCGGCTGGATATTCCTGCCAAAAAACACATTAAGCGGCATAATGGCCATAAACCCCGCCGTAACGAGCGAGACGACTTCGTCTCCGGTGATTTTTTTTGTAACCAGATATGAAAGCGGTATCGTTCCCAGAGAAAACAGGATAATCTGCAGACGCATCGTCCAGAAACTAACTCCGAATATCTTCCAGAACATCACCCCAAGATATGGTATCAGAGGGAACTGCGGGTATTCCTCATAGTAGGGGATGTCCTTGTCGGCCGTCTGGAAAAAGACCTCGCGGTGAATGGAGATACCCTTCTTGTAGAAATTCAGGGCCTCGCTCAGGTGCTGATTTTCCTTCAGATTATGCAGTCCTATGCTGACGTAGTCGATATGGTAAGCCCGCAGGGAAAACCCGTAAACGACAAATACTAATAAGAGCATCTTAACGTAATGTGCCTTAAAAAAAGCGGCAGCGGCATTTTCCTTTGCCAGAGCCGCCTGTTTAACTGTTTTAACTGTATCCCTAGTCTTTTTAGCCATAAGAGTGCCCTTATATTAACATTATTCACGCGGCATTTTACAAACAGCGAGGCGACGGACAGGTCACGCAATTTCCTTCTTGCTATTTTCCCCTAAGAGAGGTTATTATTGGATATAGATATTACAGGGTTTAATCAGGGTTGCCACAGTTCAATTAACATACGTTCAGTTGCGGAGAGAGGATATCAAATGAATAGGGTGCCGAATGTTCTCATAACTCTGCTGCTATTTGCCATAATGCTTTTCGTAACAAATCAGACAGCCTCCGCACTAACAGCGGGTGGTTTTAATGCGGTGGGTAATGCAAACAACTCTCGTTACTCCCACACAGCCACTCTGTTACACAACGGCAAGGTTCTTATTGTCGGAGGCGCGGGGTCTCCTCAAACATCTGAACTGTACGACCCGTCATCGGGGACATTTACCACCACCGGCGCTCCTACACAGCAGCGTTACTATCACACGGCAACGCTGTTACCCAACGGTAAGGTGCTCATTGTCGGGAGCTACCAGAATACTACCGTTGCTAAAACAGCTGAGCTGTATGACCCGTCAACCGGGACATTCACCGCTACTACAGGCGCTCCTACTCATCCACGTGCATTTCACACAGCCACATTGTTAGGCAACGGTAAGGTGCTCATTGTCGGCAGCCGGTACTCTGGCTATGAAAATACAGCGGAACTGTTCGACCCATCGACCGGGACGTTTACCGCTACCGGCGCTCCCGTTCAAATGCGTTATTATCACACAGCCACGCTGTTACAAAACGGTAAGGTGCTCATTGTCGGCAGCCAATACTCTAATCCTGTTGGTAAAACAGCGGAACTATTCGACCCAACAGCCGGAACAAATGGGACGTTTGCCGCTACCGGCGTTCCTAATCAATCGCGTTACGATCACACAGCCACGCTGTTACCTAACGGTACGGTGCTTGTTGTCGGGGGAAGCGTCTCTGGTGGAACAGCGGAACTGTACAACCCGACAGCAGGGACTTTTGCCGTTACTACCGGTGCTCCTGTTCTACAGCGTGATACCCACACAGCCACGCTCTTACCCAACGGTAAGGTGCTTATTGCCGGGGGGAGCATTTCTGGCACAACAGCGGAACTGTACAACCCGACAGCAGGGACTTTTGCCCGTACTACCGGCGACCTTACTATATCGCGCAGCTACCACACAGCCACTCTGTTAGCCAACGGCCAGGTACTTATTTCCGGCACCTACTCAGCCGGCAATGAAAATACAGCGGAAGTGTTCACCCCATCAGCGGGCACATATACAGCTACAGGCACTCCTATCCGACAGCGTGAAGCCCACACATCCACACCGTTAGCCAACGGTCAGGTGCTTATAGTCGGGGGATACTACACTACTACTGCTGCTCAAACAGCGGAACTGTTTAACCCGTCAGCCGGAACAAACGGGACGTTTACCGCTACTACAGGCACTCCTAATCAACAGCGTTACTACCACACAGCCACTCTGTTACCAAACGGCAAGGTGCTTATTGTCGGGGGAGCAAACACTGCCGCTCAGCAAACAGCGGAACTATTCGACCAAACATCAGGGACGTTTACCGCTACTACAGGCACTCCTAATCAACAGCGTTACTATCACACCGCTACGCTGTTACCTAATGGGAAGGTGCTTATTGTCGGGGGGTACTACTCTCCTCCTGGTCCATCAAGGCCGATTCTTTTAAGCTACCCTAACACTGCTGCTCAAACGGCGGAACTGTTCGACCCTACATCAGGTACGTTTACCGCTACTGGTGCCCCTGTTCAACCGCGTGACTACCACACAGCTACGTTGCTGACCAACGGTAAGGTGCTTATTGTCGGCAGCCAATACTCCGGTTCTGAACAAACAGCCGAACTGTTTGACCCATCGACGGGGCAGTTTACCGCTACTACAGGCACTCCTAATCAACAGCGTTACTATCACACCGCTACGCTGTTACCTAATGGGAAGGTGCTTATTGTCGGGGGAAGCGTTTCCAGCGCAACAGCGGAACTGTTTGACCCAACGGCAGGTACGTTTACCACTACTACCGGTGTCCCTCAACAGCGTTACTACCACACAGCTACGTTGCTGCCCAGCGGTCAGGTGCTTATTGTTGGTGGAAGCCTTTCTAGTGGAACAGCGGAACTGTTTGACCCTACAACAGGGACGTTTACCGCTACCAACAATCCTACTCAGACGCGTTACCACCACACAGCAACGCTGTTACCCAACGGTCAGGCTCTCATTGTAGGAGGGTACGACGCTGGTTCTGCTCAGACAGCGGAACTGTACGACCCCTTCTCTGGTCAGATAACCGGCAGCCGGCGCCCGAATGTAAGTTCAATTTCTTATTCAGGAACCAATGTAACCATAGCGGGCACGCAGTTCAAAGGCGACTCTGAAGCAAGCGGAGGCGCTACCAACAACTCATCCACCAATTATCCCATTTTACAGCTTATGAGGATTGATAACGGGCAGTCGTATTATGTTCCTCTGGACAACACCACAAATTGGAGCGATACTGCCTTTCAATCAACCTCTGTCTCTTCTTACCCGGGCGGCCATTATACCGCCTCTATAATCACAAACGCCCTTCAAAGCACATTCAGCTCAAGTACGCTCGGAGTAATCATGCTTAAGCTGACATCGTCGCTTTCCTGTTCCACATCGGGAAGTCCCTCGACATCTGGAGATTCGGTAACATTCACAGCCTCAGTTTCAGGTGGTATTTCTCCAACAGGCACCGTTTCATTTTCTGATAGTATTGGCGGGACAATTTGTTCCTCGATTACACTGAGCGGAGGGTCAGCCGCCTGCTCGACATCGTCACTTTCTGCATCCACCCACACAATAACGGCAACCTACGGCGGGGATTCAAACAACTGGTCAACTTCCTGTACTGTTACACAGGTTGTAAATTCACCGGCTCCGACACCCACTCCAACACCAGCCCCAACACCCACTCCAACACCTGCGCCAACACCGGCAACCACAACGACAACCGTCACATCATCCCTGAATCCCGCTACCTACGGCGCGTCTGTTACTTTCACGGCTGCCGTAGCAGGCGGTCAAACCGGCCCCCCTCCATCAGGCACTATTACCTTTAAAGACGGCTCAACTACTCTCGGTACCGCTTCACCTTCATACGGGCAAGCCTCATTTTCCACGTCCACTCTTTCTGTCGGCACTCATTCAATCACGGCTGCCTACGGTGGGGATACAAATAATTCCTCTTCCACATCGGGTGCGCTCAGTCAGGTCGTAAGTCCGATAACTACAACGACATCCATCACATCGTCCATGAATCCATCAAAATACGGCTCGTCCGTTACTTTCACAGCAACAGTTACCGGCAGTTCCCCAACCGGCACCGTCACGTTTAAAGACGGCTCAGGCACCATTGGTACCGCTTCCATTTCAAATGGACAGGCCGCGTATTCTACATCGTCACTTTCTGTCGGCACTCATTCAATTACGGCGGTTTACGGCGGGGATACAATAAACGCATCCTCCACATCCGGGGCGTTAAGTCAGGCCGTAAGTTCAATGTCGTCGGCAACAACTCTCACATCGTCCAGAAATCCCGCGACATTTGGCGTGTCGGTAACGTTCACAGCCACTGTAAGCGGCAGCGCGCCGACAGGTACCGTTACGTTTAAAGACGGCTCAGGCACCCTTGCCGCCGTTTCCATTTCAAACGGACAAGCCGCCTACACAACAGCGGCACTATCTGCCGGTACTCATTCAATTACCGCTGTTTATAGCGGGGATACTAATAACGCCGCTTCCACGTCAAGTTCACTCAGTCAGGTTGTAACGTCTGTAATCGTTACATCGTCCATGAATCCGGCAAACTATGGCGTCCCGGTAACCTTCACGGCGGCGGTTATGGGGAATTCCCCAACCGGCACCATCACGTTTATGTCCGGCACAACAACCTTGTCAACCGTCACGCTCGACAGCGGCGGACAGGCAGCTCTGACCGTTTCATCGATGGCCGCCGGTACATATTCGATTACGGCGGCCTATAACGGAGACGCGAATAACCCGGCTGCGACATCGGCGGTACTCACCCAAATCATTGCGTCCGTTACAGTCACGTCATCTATAAATCCCGCACTTTACGGCACTTTGGTAACCTTCACGGCGGCGGTTACCGGCAATTACCCCACCG
>JADFYO010000096.1 GCA_015233015.1 Nitrospirota bacterium
CATGTAAAATTGACACTCTCAAAGAGAAAATTCCGCACTTACGCTCTTCTTAACTCCACATCTCGTAACTTATTAATACACTATACGTATAACCAGTACCTCTTTTGTCTTCACCGAGAATTGCTGAAGGATAGCCGCTGAACTTGACTAAATTGAATAATAATGTTACCATACCCTAAAGTAAAGGTTTAATGTTATGAATAAAGACGACGATATTGTTGATTTAGAACAGGAGTTCTATAATTCCTTCGATAAGGAACGGATGCTTGCCTATTTCGATTTTACCTTCCCGAAAGGTGCCCTGCCAGGACTTTGCAAGCTGTCAAAACCAAAGGAAGCTCAGGCGAAATCGACCTATTTCTCCGCCATTTTTATAATAGACACCCCCGATGACGGTACTTTTAACGAGGTATCCTCTTACGTTAAGAACATAAACTGGGATAACTTCAGGAACTACCTGCCGGGCTTTAACAGCGTTATGTCGATGCCGTATGCCGGTACAAGGACTGAGATTTATTTCCTTGAAGCAGATATTTTTATAGATATGACGATAGACATCCCTAAACAATTTGTTTTGCACAAATTGTACCCGTCCATCGAAAAGGTAACAGGTTTCAAGGCCGGCAAATTAGTCTTCTGGGATGACATGAGAGACGATAAGGGCGATGAAGGCGCGGCTGAAACGCACCAATCTTTTTTTCAAAAATTTAAAGGGATACGTTCACTAAAGGAATTATTTAAGTAACAGATGCCAAGGCGCCGTTGTTTAGGTATAATATAATGATACTCAAGAAGGGGAAAGCCGTCAGAGCCAAGCGAACATTGTTAATCGCCGCAGTTATTCTTATCGTGGCGTCAGCGGCGGCGACTGGGCACTCCGCTGACTTGGCAGGGGAGGTGGCGCCTGATTTTACGCTGAAATCCATACGTGGCAGCGATGTTGCCCTGTCGTCATATAAGGGTAAGGTCGTGCTTCTTAATTTCTGGTCGGTGTGGTGTATGCCGTGCAGGGAGGAGCTGCCCTCTATGAATAAGCTCTATCTGAAGTATAAAGACAACGGTCTTGTCGTGCTTGCCGTCTCTACGGACGACGACACAGAGTCGGTTGATAAATTGCTAATTAAAAACCCTGTGGATTTCCCTGTACTGATGGATGCCGGCATGAAGGTCTCCAAAAGAAAATACCACGTAAATGCAGAGCCTACGACCTTTCTAATCGGCAAAGACGGCAAGATAATACGCAAATATTTTGGAAGCGTCGACTGGATGGACGATGCCGTTCAGAAAGAAATAACTGCGCATTTTTAGAAGAGATTACCCCATGAAACCAAAACTCTTAACTGCCGCTGCTATCGTGTTTATCATAGCGCTTGTCTTCGTATTTAAATCTACGGTAAGCGGCACCCCCCATGTCTATAAGAAATCGGAGATCATGATGGACACGGTGATAACGCTGACCGTCGTATCAAACTCCCAAAAGAAGGCGGACGAGGCCATCGGGGCGGCTTTTAATAACTTACGGCGATTTGAGCGTAATTGGAGCTTTTTCGATGCTGGGAGCGATGTCTCGGCTATAAATAAAAATGCCGGGGTTAGGCCTGTAAAAGTCTCAGATGACACGTTCGATTTGACAAAGAAAGCAGTTGAAAAAGCGAAGTGGACAGGTGGAGCGTTCAACCCGGCAATAGGGCCTGCTATGGTGCTCTGGGATTTTAAAAATAAGAAAAGGCCGACAGATTCGCAGTTGAAGGAAGTCCTCCAGCTGCTTGACTATACGCAGATAGTGTTTAACGACAATGATTCGTCTATAATGCTGAAAGACAAGGGGATGCTGCTTGACCTCGGCGGCATAGCCAAGGGATACGCGGCGGACAAGACCGCAGAACTCCTCAAAAAGGCCGGTATGAAGGCCGGCATAGCGTCTATCGGAGGGGACATCAGTGCCTGGGGGACAAGGCCGGATGGCAGCCCTTGGCGCGTAGGTATAAGGGCGCCGCGCGGCGCGCCGGACGACCTGGCCGGCGTATTGTCACTTAAGGATTTGGCAGTGTCAACCGGGGGAGACTATGAAAGATTTTTTATCGAGGACGGCATTAGATACCACCATATATTGAATCCCGCTACCGGATATCCGGCAAGAGATTTTCAAAGCGTAACCGTGGTAAACCCTGAAGGAGTGGTTACGGACGCCCTGGATACGGGAATATTTGCTATGGACAGGGAAAAAGCGCTCAGGTTTATTAAAACAAATAACCTGATGGCCTATCTGGTCTTTGCGGATGGCAGTACGTTTACCTCTGAGAACTTAAGAGAACTGCTTGAGAATCGCTGAACTTATTGGCTGTACAACCCTGTGTGACAGGCTCTTATTAGTATTACTGCTGGTTATAACAGGGGCGTCTATAGTATTTGTCCCGCTTTATCTGCCGCATGGGGGGCAAGTCAGGATAGAAGTGAGAAATAAACTGTTATACAAGCTGCCCATAAGTGAAGATAAAACCATCCCGGTTGTCGGTCTTACCGTAGAGATAAAAGGCGGGAAGGTGAGGGTAGTGGACGCCGACTGCCCCGGCAAGATATGTGTAAAACAGGGCTGGATAGACAGCGGTGCGATAATATGTCTGCCAAACAGGGTAGTAATCACAGTCGAAGGCACTCCGGCACCACCCAAAGGCGTAGATGCAACAACGTGACAAATACCGGCTAGCCCTTCTGGCCGCCTGTGCTATAGCCCTGCATGGATTTGAGCGCCTCATTCCCACGCCCATACCGTGGCTCAGGTTCGGGTTCGCAAATATAATAACCCTGATAACGCTTATTCTCTATGGATTTAATGCCGCTCTTACAATAACCCTGATACGAATACTGATAGGGTCAATGTTAACGGGGACGTTTTTAGGCCCACCCTTTATTATGAGCCTTGTGGGAGGGATTTTCAGCATAGCGGCTATGTGGGCGGCCTCTCGTGTGCGGGTATTCGGCCCTCTGGGCCTGAGCCTGACAGGGGCGCTCTTTCATAATCTTGGTCAGATTTTGGCGGTCTATGCCGTTTTTATCCAAAATCTTCGCTCTGTAATGATATTAACGCCGGTCATTCTCTTTATTGGCACACTAACAGGGGTTCTGAATGGCCTCGCCGTTATTTTTACAATGGAGCACTTGAAAAAAATGTCAGATAATGTACAGAATAGCCAATGAAGGTTAGATGTCCTATGTGTGCTAAAGAGGTCAGCTATAGTGGGAATCCATACCGGCCATTTTGCTCGGACAGATGCAGGACGGCAGACCTGGCAGCCTGGGCGGAGGAGGAGTATAAGATACCAGGCGATAAGATTAAAGGCACAGATTTCAATAAAATAAGTCAGGAGGAGTAATAATGTTAAACATATCGATAGCCGGAGCAGCCGGAAAGATGGGACAGCGCATAGGGGCACTGGCCCTTGAGAATCCATCCATAAAACTCGTGGGGGCATTTGAGAGAAGCGGGCACGATGCCATTGGAATGGACTTTGGTGAAATTGCGGGGGTTGGCAAGGCAGGCGTAGTATTAACGGACAGCATTGCGGAAACGCTCGAAGCAGTTGATGTGGTTATTGACTTCACCTCTGCCGAGTCCACGCTGAGTAATTTAAGGCTCTGCGGCGAATACGGTAAGGCAATCGTCATAGGGACAACAGGCATGTCGTCTGCTCAGACATCCAAGGTGGAATCATATGGAACAAAGATCCCTGTGGTACTTGCCCCCAACATGTCCGTAGGGGTGAACCTTTTGTTGAAGGTGCTTGCCGATGTCGCCCGGGCATTGGGAGACGACTATGATGTCGAAATAATCGAGGCCCACCACCGGCTGAAGAAAGACGCCCCCAGCGGTACGGCTTTAAAAATTGCCAATGTTATTGCCGAGGCCCTCTCGAGAAACCTTGACGAGGTCAGCGTGCTCTGCCGGAGCGGGATAATTGGCGAGCGCCGGAAAAAAGAAATCGGCATTCAGACAATACGCGCCGGCGACATCGTAGGTGAGCATACCGTCCTGTTTGGCGGGCTTGGGGAACGCATAGAGATAACACACAAGGCGACGAGCCGTGACACATTCGCGCGTGGTGCTTTGAGGGCGGCCATGTGGCTTCAGGACAAACCAGCCGGCATATACGACATGCAGGATGTCCTTGGGATTAGATAAAAGCTGATGTATTTCTTTAACTCGCTAAAGAAGAAATATTATTGGGTAGGGCTTATTGCGACTATCCTTACTGCGGCCTTTATTGCGACGTCTTTTTGGTTTACCGCAATAACCGAAAATGATGCCTTAAGGATTAACCTTGCCGGGAGCGAAAGGACGCGCCTTCTAAAGATCGAAATGCTTGCCGTGATGGCCGCCTCACACTTGAGCCATTCCTTTTCTGAAGCGCTTTATTTAGACGAAATCCATAAATTTGAAGAGATCCTCATGGGATTCAAAGACGGAAACAAGACGTTGAATCTTAAAGCATGTAAAAGCAAAGAAATCTCCCATCAGGTGGCTAAACTCATCGATGAATGGACTACCCTGGTAAAGCCGGTGCTTCTCGAGGCGGGAACAGACATTCGGGCAGGTAAGCCAATCTCAGTTGACAAGCTGCATGTTACAATCAGTTTATACTGTAACGATATTGACGACCTCGCGTCACGTGTTATCATGAGGAGTGACAAGCAGTTTATTCTCCACGACAGAATTCGTTTGACTCTGTTAGCGGCCGTAGTTATCTTTTTTGTTATAGGGATTTATTTCACTGAGTTCAATCTCGTAAACCCATTAAAGGGACTGCTTAAGGCTGCTACCGACATGGAACAGGGCAGGCTTGACGTAAGGGTAAGGGCCACCAGTTCGGACGAAATAGGCCAGCTTTGCCAGAAATTCAACTCCATGGCCCACACGCTGCAATTATATATCGAGGAAAATTCAAGGCGTATGAGCCAGCTCAATATGATGAATAAGAAAGCGGAGGAGATGGTTAACGAACGAACGCAGGAACTTAGGCTCACTAACTCAGAACTTATTATCGCAAAAGAAATGGCCGACGCTGCTAACAGGGCAAAGTCACAGTTCCTTGCAAACATGTCCCATGAGCTGAGAACGCCTCTTAACGCCATAATAGGGTTTTCCGAGCTGCTCAATATGGGGATGGCGGGGGAGCTTTTAAAAGACCAGAAAGATTACATAAACGATATATTCGAAAGCGGACACATGCTCCTCTCTCTCATCAACGACATCCTGGATCTCAGTAAAATCGAGGCCGACAAACATGATATGAAGTTATCGGATGTCGATGTAAGAAAAGTCATAGAACGCGTCATGAACCTTTTCAAAGAAAAGGTCGCCAGGCGTAATCTGACTTTGATCAGGAACATCGACGACGAAGTCCACACCGTCTATGCCGATGAAAGGAGACTTGGGCAAGTAATTTCAAACCTGTTGAGTAATGCGGTCAAGTTCACCCCTGACGGTGGTTCAATAACTGTCGTGGCAGTTAAAATCTCTCAGGGTGGACGGCAATTAGCAGAGATACATGTCAAAGACACAGGAATGGGAGTTAGGGAAGAAGACATGCCAAAGCTCTTCACCGAATTTCAGCAGCTTGAGACCACTGAAGAGCTGCAGTGCATGGGCACGGGACTGGGCCTTGCGTTGAGCAAGAAACTCATCGAGGCTCAGGGAGGCTCTATCCGCGTTGAGAGCCAGTGGACAAAAGGTGCTGAGTTCAGGTTTACTATACCTATAAATAAATAAGCGCAAGCGGCGGAGGTTGGTTTTGAAAAAGGTACTTGTAATTGAAGACAACGAGCTGAATATGAAATTTATACGTGAAGTTCTAAGACGAAGGGGCTATCCCGTAATCGAGGCATTTGACGGCGCCGATGGTGTGGCGCTCGCCGAGCAGAATCTCCCGGAACTCATTCTCATGGACATTAATATGCCGCACATGGGCGGGGTTGCCGCGCTCAAAAAAATCAGGCAAATAGCGCCGCTTTCCAATACCCCCGTTGTTGCCCTTACGGCCTATGCAATGGAAGGCGACAGGGAGAGATTTATCAAAGAGGGTTTTAGCGACTATATCGCCAAACCTATAAGCATCGGCGTTCTGATGGAGACTATCGAAAGGCTCCTCAAATAGCCCAATTACTTCCAATTACTGCCAGTTAAATCGAACGCCATAACAACGGCGTCCTCCTCCGGTTCGGCATAGTAACGCCTTCTCGTGTATAAGTTTTTAAATCCCAGCGAGTTATAAAGTCTTATAGCCGCTGTGTTGGACACCCTCACCTCAAGTAATACTTTATATTTAAGGTATTCTAAGACCTCGTCTTTGATATGGCTTACCAGCAGAGAACCGATATGTTTGCGCCTGTGGGCAGGATGCACGGCGAGTTTCATTATATGCACCTCGTCAACCATTATACGGACACAGATATAGCCGGCCATGATGCCGCTGTCATGAAGACATGCCTTTTTACAAATGGAGTGCGGGTGTAATACCTCCGACCTGAAATCGTTCAAAGACCATTTATGAGTAAACGACTGTTTCTCTATTTCGATGATATCGGGCATATCCGGCTCTGTTATGCCGGAGATTACGATTTCAGAGGTTGGCACTATTGAGTTTCTCTACGGCAAGAGGCATTTTTAAATAAACAGGCATAAGTTCGGTGGAAAACTCACCGCGAGCCGCCTGTTTTATCCCAAGCATACCCACAACGTATGGCGAAATATGGGCGGCCTCCAGAAACAAAGCCCTGTCTCTGAGGGTTGTGGTAATCTGGGATTTGTACGCGGCCGCCCCGTTGCCGGTAAAAATCACTCTGCCTTCGTTAATAAACGCCTTCAGGGCAAGTAAATCAGCGATATCAAAGAGCTGAGGCTCCACAATTGTCTTAAAGCCGCCGTCTGACCATCTTAATAGCGCACCATAGACCTCCCCTTGGCGCGCGTCGATTATTGAACAAACCGGATATGCCGCAAATGGGAAATTCCACGCCAGTGCCTCAAGCGAAGAGACCCCAACTGCGGGCTTTCCAGTGGCGTAGCGCAGGCCGTTAATCGTGGCAATCCCTACACGAAGCCCCGTAAAAGAACCCGGCCCGACCACGACTGCAAACGCGTCTATATCAGATACCTGAAATCCGGCTTCTTTCAGCGCGGAATCGATAATGGTCATCAGGTAAACAGAGTGAGAGCCTTTGAGGGCGTCAACATTGACCGCGGCGCTTGCCAGCAGCCCCACCGTAGCGTCAACGACAGCAGCCCCGCATATAGAACCGGACGTATCAATTGAAAGTATTCTCATCACGCGTTACCGGCATAATATAACATACGCATACGCCGCAATGACAGAGGTTTCGACGTTTCAGTAAAGGGGGTTGTAGTATTTCTAATTTTAGGCTATAGGTAACGTCAGTCGACACATTTGAGGATATTCGAGCGTTTGAAGGGTGCCGAACTGAGCGATAAGTTCGCTAAAGAGATAGCCGGAGTCTTTCGGGAAATCATAGAAGACCGATTGGTTACGAAAAAAGACATGGACGATGTGGCCTCTATGACTAAATATGAGTTCGAAGCAGAGATAGAGAAGTCGAAATCAGAACTTGAACTAAAAATCGAGTCAGTTAAGTCCGAGACATTAAAATGGATGTTTGTTTTTTGGGCGGGGCAGTTAATAGTCGTCTTTGCCATGTTCAAAACGTTCCTCAAGTAATCCCTGGTTACGAAAACGGTTGCTGACCTTGGTTTATGCCCTGCATTTCAAGTAAGATGGTTGACACGTGCCTTATTTATTTCGTAAAATTAAGGATATAGAAAATGAGAGCTCTAATTGACAACGCAACCCTAACTGCTGCACTAAGGGCACTATCTCTTGCGCCGCGTGGGAATGAGGAATTATTTGACCTCGACGTGGCCGCCTTGAGAGCAATAGTTGATGCTGTTATGCTGGCAGACGAAATTATTATTCCAGATACCTATAAAGCTGAACATACGCCTGAGCGAAACATACATGAATAGGGTCAATATTCGCCCCCGCCCATGAAAATTGAGATGCCCTACTGCTAACATTTTCTCATTTCACGGTAAACGAGTTATAATAAGAGAGGGAAATGGTCGATATGCTTTATGGTGGGTCAACCCCGATAGCGAAACTGATCTGGGGATTGTGGCACGAACCCCCGCATGTCCATGCCATGTATGGCAATAGGACGCACGGTAAAAAGACCTGCGTACATGAAAGTGTAAGCAAGGTAATCCACAATTCCTACCCTAACAACAAGAACTGGCCGAAGGAGGTGAATTGGAGTTATGGAAGCATTGTTAAAGAGTTGTGCTGGGTTAGATGTTCATAAGAAGACAGTGGTATGCACAATCCTTAAGGAGGATGAAGGTGGCAATTTAGTCAAGAACACCCGTGAATACGCTACATTTCGCCATAATCTAAGGGATTTAGCTTCATGGTTGAAAAAAGAAGAGGTCGAAATGGCTGTAATGGAGAGTACGGGGATATACTGGAGGACTGTATATGACGTCCTTGAAGAGGCGGAAGTAAAGGTAATATTAGTAAATGCCCAGCATGTAAAGAAGGTACCGGGGCGTAAGACAGATATTAGCGACAGCCAATGGCTGGCAGAGTTAAGCCGCTGCGGGTTGTTGAGAGCAAGCTTTATCCCTCCGCGAGATATGAGACAACTGAGATTGCTGACAAGGTATAGGCGCAAGCTCATTGAGACACTTGCAGGAGAAAAGAACAGGCTGCAAAAGATATTAGAAGATGGAGGGGTGAGGCTGAGTAGTGTTGTCAGTGATATTGACGGCGTTTCAGCGGGAAGAATGATAGATGCTTTAATTGAAGGAAACAAACCGCTGGATAAAATAGTGGAGCTGGCATTAGGCAAGCTCCGCGATAAGCAGTCGGAGTTAAGGCTGTCATTGGAAGGTAATTTAAGTGACCGGCATCGGTTATTGCTCAAGACGATAAAAA
>JADFYO010000097.1 GCA_015233015.1 Nitrospirota bacterium
GGTTTTTTAGGGCGTTAGGGCTAATATAATCCCCTCGCAAAGGGAAATAAACTCTGAACCCCCTCACAAAAATCCCCCACAAACCTGAAACTGAGACCGCGGCTCAATTTGATGGTGGATTTAGGGCGACCCTAAGACATTGCACTTCATGTCTGAATAGTGATAGAATCAACGATTAGGAATTTGGGCCGCATGTCTCTATGGCCGCGCACCAAAAGCCAGAGAACAAATGAAACACGGGAGGTACTTAATATTTGGAACTCTTCAGACTTACAATAGCAGAAGCGTCAGGGCTTATTTCAAAGAAAGAACTAACCCCCTCAGACCTCTTAGAGTCAGTTTTTGACCGCATAGGGGCACTCAATACCAGCGTCGGCGCCTATATAACCGTAACAAAAGATATCGCAGTGGAACAATCGGGGCGTTTATTAACAGGCAACCGTGGCAATAATCCACTATACGGGGTCCCAATAGCCGTTAAAGACAATATGTGTGTTAAGGGTGTGCGTACGACATGTGCTTCTAAGATACTTGAGAATTTCATTCCACCTTATGAGAGTACCGTAACGAGTAAGCTTCAGGAGGCCGGATATATCCTCACCGGAAAGACAAACCTCGATGAGTTTGCTATGGGCTCTTCCACTGAAAACTCAGGTTTTTTTACGACTAAAAACCCATTGGACATCACACGCGCCCCCGGCGGCAGCAGCGGCGGCTCAGCAGCGGCAGTGGCGGCCGATATGTGCATCGCAGCCATCGGTTCGGACACGGGAGGCTCAATCCGCCAGCCCGCGTCATTTTGCGGCGTCGTAGGGCTTAAACCCACGTATGGCCTTGTATCGAGATTTGGCCTTGTGGCCTTTGCATCGTCGCTTGACCAGATTGGCCCAATCACTAAGACAGTAGAAGACGCCGCCATCGTGTTAAACGTAATAGCCGGCGGCGATTTCAGAGACTCTACTTCGGCTCATATTGACATCCCCGATTATACGGCGTCCCTGCAGAGCGATTTGAGTGGTATGAAAGTAGGAATTCCAGAAGAATATTTCATTGACGGCATGGACAAAGAGGTAGAGACGGCAGTAAGGGCTGCCATCACAGAGATGAAGAGGCTTGGCGCAGAAGTCGTGTCAATAAGACTGCCCCATACGGCATACGCCGTGGCTGCTTACTATATCATCGCCACAAGCGAGGCAAGCTCCAATCTTGCCCGATATGACGGCGTAAAGTATGGCATGAGGGTTAGCGGCAGCGATTTAATCGGCACATACATGGAGACACGCGCTAAGGGATTTGGGCAGGAGGTAAAAAGGAGGATAATGCTTGGGACATACGCCCTTTCCTCTGGATATTACGACGCATATTACAAGAAGGCACAGCAGGTGCGCACTCTTATAAAGAGGGATTTTGACGAGGCCTTTAAACTCGTCGATGTCATTGCTACTCCAACATCGCCAACGACTGCCTTTAAGATAGGTGAAAAGACCGATGACCCGCTTCAAATGTACCTGAGCGATATCTTTACCATATCCGTAAACCTCGCCGGAGCACCGGCAATCTCCATCCCGTGCGGCTTTGCCTCCAGTGGGCTGCCCGTAGGACTTCAGCTGATAGGACGACATTTCGACGAGGCAACGATATTACGAGCCGCCCACGCCTATGAACGTGCCGCGGGCTGGTATGAAAGGAGGCCGTCCATATGAAAAACTTCAACGATTATGAAACGGTCATAGGGCTTGAGATACATGCCCAGATGAAGACGCAATCAAAAATGTTCTGCGGCTGCCCGACGCAATTCGGCGAGGAGCCAAATACGCAGACCTGCCCCGTGTGTATAGGGATGCCGGGTGTGCTGCCGGTTATAAATAAGCTCGCGCTTGAGTTTACGATAAAGACTGGGCTTGCCTTAGGCTCCAGCATATCAGGCTTCAGCCGGTTTGCCCGTAAGAATTATTTCTATCCAGACTTGCCCAAGGGTTATCAGATAAGCCAGTTTGAGCTTCCTATCTGCGAAGGCGGCTTTGTTATGCTGAATGTGGACGGTGTGGAGCGGCGCATAAACCTGACAAGGATTCACATGGAAGAGGATGCGGGTAAAAACATCCACGAAGGGGCGGGCAATTTTAGTTATGTTGACTTAAACCGCGCCGGGGTGCCGCTGATGGAGATAGTGTCCGAACCGGACATCAGGACGCCGAAAGAGGCTGCCGTCTATGTGCGCAAACTCAGGACGATATTAAGATACCTCGACGTGTGCGACGGCAATATGGAGGAGGGGTCGCTGCGCTGTGACGCTAATGTCTCTATCAGGCCGCAGGGCACAGAGGCCCTTGGCGTAAAGACAGAGATAAAGAATATAAACTCTTTCAGATTCATAGAAAAGGCACTGGAGTATGAAATAGAAAGACAGAAACGAGTGCTCGGCGAAGGTGGACGCATTATACAGGAGACAAGGCTTTGGAACACTTCAGCAGGTATCACCGAGAGCATGCGCTCAAAAGAAGAGGCTCACGACTACAGATATTTCCCTGAGCCAGACCTCGTGCCGCTTGTCGTTGATGAGGCTTGGATAGCAGAGATAAGAAAACAAATCCCTGAGCTTCCAGACGAAAAGATACAGAGACTTGTAGGCGACTATAAACTGCCTGCCTATGATGCAGACCTGCTTGCAGCCGAAAAGCAGACGGCCATGTGGTTTGAAGAGACCGTAAGTCTTGGTGCCAATCCCAAAGATGTAAGCAACTGGATGATGGGCGAACTGATGAGGCTGTTAAACGAAAAAGGCGTTGCCATCGAGGCATCTTTGATTACACCCACACACCTCTACGGCCTTATAAGGCTGGTAGCCGACGGCACAATAAATCTGAAAACAGCAAAGACCGTCTTCGAAGACATGTTTTCTTCAGGTAAAACCGCCGCTCAGCTGGTTAAAGAAAAGGGGCTTGTGCAGATATCAGACGTAGGCGAACTGGAAAAGGCAGTGGAGGCCGTCATAACAGAAAATCCCAACGAGACGGCGCGATACAAGGCCGGTGAGACGAAACTGACGGGATTTTTCGTAGGCGAGGTAATGAAGAAAACTAAGGGAAAGGCCAATCCTAAGGCCGTTAACGAGATATTAAGAAGGTTATTAGGATGACCGCAATTAACAAAGACGGCGGCGAATTACTCGATATAGTTACACCAGAAGGGCAGGTAATCGGAAAGGCACGGCGAAGCGAGGTTCATGGAAATAATAAGTTGCTTCATCGTGTCGTCCATGTCTTCGTGTTTAATCCAGAGGGAAGCCTCCTTCTTCAGAAGCGTTCGATGACAAAGGATGTCGCCCCCGGCGTGTGGGACACCTCGGTGGGTGGGCATGTGGATTTGGGGGAGACAGTAGAGGCGGCGGTATTTCGGGAGATGGAGGAGGAGCTGGGAATAACAATGCCTGTCCCTGAGTGGGGCACAGAGGGGCCTCCGTGCAGCTGCACTCAGCCATTATTTATGTATAAGTACATTCACTCAAACCAAATAGAATCCGAACTCGTACATTCATACTCATACATTCACAATGGACAGGTAGTGTTTAACACAGATGAGATAGACGAAGTCCGGTACTGGGACTTAACAGAGATAAAAGAAACGCTGGGCACGGGGATTTTGAGCGGCAATTTTGAGCATGAGTTTGTTAGTTATCTGAACTGGCCGGGGCGATAAACGCGTGATAAAAAAATTGCTGCTGATTGTCTTGTGTGTGGTGCTCGTTTACGCCTGGCAGTATCGAAGATCAGGGAAAGAGGCAGAATACGCCCCCGTTGACGCACAGCAACCCGTCACAGGAAGACACCCTCAGCCTGCCACAACATTTAATGCCTCAGACCTTGATAAGTTAAGGCAGCGGCAGCTTGCACAAATTAACAACTCCAGGAACTCCAACGGCCTGCCGTCTGTCAGTCTGGATGACACGGCGTCGAAGTCAGCCCAAACGCACTGTGAGGCAATGGCCGTAGGGGATTTCTTCGGACACATGGGACTAAACGGCTCACTCCCATTCCACCGTTATAATCTGGATGAGGGCGGCGACGGCCATGTCGCTGAAAACGTATGTCTCTTTAAAGGCTCAACGGCAATTGCCGCCGACTATAATACCGTCTCGGAGCTTGCAGCAAAGGGACACGGCATGTTCATGGCAGAAGTGCCGCCAGAGGACGGCCACAGGCGGACAATTCTCGAAAAACGGCACAATTACGTTGGCCTTGGGGTATTCCTCAAAGGCGGGAATTATACGTACTGTGAAGAGTTTGTAGATAAATATATAGAAATATCAGGCCCGCCGTCAAAGACTATTCACTACGGAGATAAAATTGTATTCACGGGCAGGGTCATCAATCCGGAAGAGTTTGGGTTATACATGGTATCTGTATCTTATGACGCGGCATTAATTCCTCCCGCCAATCCAAATGCCCAACCTTCCTCGTATAAAGATTCCGGGGCTGAGAAGGCGTCTGTTTTGCCCCCGTGGGATTTCAACAAGAACGGCAGCCGCCTCAATATGAGAAGCGGCGAGTTTTCCATTTCCATCAACACAGAAAAAAAGGGATACTACTACATAGTATTCTATTTGAAGGAAGGACCGTCGTCTATCCCATACAAAGGCGGCAGGGCAAGAGTATCTACAAACGACGGCTTCATTGGCGGTGCTCAGGTTATCAGGGTTGTTTCTTAGAGTAAGCTGCTCCGTCCTGTGCCGGCGCGTGCCGGCCTTGATTATTTCCACACAATAGTTTATTATAAATAAAGAGGTGTTGGAGGTGTTGAATGAAAAAGACTATCATCATGATGATTTGTCTTTTGGTATTGTCTGCCGCTCTTTCCACCCGGGATGCGTATTCATGGTACACCGATTGTAATGTGACATCAGCCAGAGATACCAGTTTCACGAATCCCGGCAGCGCTCAGCCCCCTGGTGGTGAGCAGTACTGTGGAATGGTCTTCTTTCGTATCAAAAAAGAAGTAGGGAAACCTCCCGAGGCTGAAGTGCTTAAAGGTAATTTCAGCGAAGTGTTAAAAGAAGCCCCTAAACCAGCAAAAGAAATCGAGGTAGAGGAAAAAACAGCCCACTGAGTAGTTAAGAGTTCATGCCGGTACTGAGGTGTTTACCGGCGGACTATTCATGTGAGGACAAACGGGGATGCCGTTCAGCGTTCCTTCTTTAATTATTACATGGCGAGCATATTGGTTATAGACGATGGGGCAATTATCGGAGACAGGTTGAAGAGTCTTCTTCTATGTGAGCGATTGTCTTTCTGTTCATGATGAGGCACTGTCTTGTTTTGAGAAGTTGAAGGAGAAATGCGCATATTTTGTGGAAATACGGAATGACTATATGAGCTTATCAGAAAAGCGCGCTCGCAAGGGCAGTTTCTTTGGTAATATCTCGCTCACGCTGAAGATAGCCGCCATTATGGTAGTTTTGGGTATAGCTCTTGGCTCCGCGTCAAATTTCCTGCATGGAAAGGTGCTGAAGGAGCAGTTTTACGCCCAGCTCGTTGAAAGATTAGATGGGCAGAGCAGCGAAGACAGGCAGATATTCGACAATTATTTTTTGAGTTATCAGCGCAGCGCCGCTGCTCTGGCCAATAACTACGCCTTAATCTCCTACGTAAAAGACGCGGCATGGGAAAACACTGTAACTGGTCAGACTCAGGTTAAAAAATATGAATTGGAGGAAATCCCCCCGTGGCTGCCAAAGTCTTCAGTGCTTAAGTATTACGCAGGGATAGAATACGCCATGCTCTATGATGCCAATGGAAGACTCAGAGAGGTTTATGATGAAACCGGCAACCACCTGCCGGGCATTTTCAGTGATTTGGCTCAATTGCGTCTGCCTCCGGGCCAATCCTACATGACCGCCCTTGACGGTGTTAATTATGTCCTTGCATCAGGGGATGTAAAAGACGCAGCAGGCAATAAGACTGCCGTCCTTGTAATTGCCCATAACCTCAATAACAATTTCCTGGCAGACGCGATGGGGCCTCTGACAGAAAGAAGAACCGTGGTGCTGGCCGACGCGAAAACCCATACCATCCTCGCAATCAACAGGCCGGAACTGCTGACAACAGAGAAAAATCTTGAGGATATGAATAATAGCTTTATATTCGGAGGCAAGTCCTTTTTAGACTACGGCGAGAGCGAACTTGCCCTGATGTTTGCCTCGCTGCTCCCACTAAGCGATATAAATATAATCAGAGAAAAGGTACAGTCCGGCAGCAAGCGTTATAATATTATCGGCGCCTCGGCCCTTATCGTGGCTTTTATAGTGATAATGCTTTATATTACCACGCGTATTGGAAGGCTTGATAACTATGTGGCGGATGTTTCTAAGGAGCGTCTCGGGATAGAGCCGCCCGCATCCCTTATGGGCGATCAGCTCATGGTTTTGGAGCAGAGATTTCACCGCCTGTTTGATGAGATTATAGTGTCGAAAACGCAGCTTGAGGCGCGGGCGTCGGAGCTGGAAATTATTAATTCTGAATTAAAGGAGGCCACGGCTCAGCTTATCCAGTCGGCGAAACTCGCGGCATTAGGAGAGCTTACCGCCGGTGTTGCCCACGAGCTGAACCAACCCTTAAACGGCATAAAGATAATCTGTCAGTCAGTGTTAAAGGATATTATAAAGGGCCGGCACAACCCTGATGAACTTGGGGAAGACCTTTCCGACATCGTGAAACAGGTCGATAAAATGGCGGCAATCATTGACCACATGAGGGTATTCACGCGCCGCTCCGAGGCCATGAACACAGAGTTAACAGATATAAACTTATTAATCGAAGAGCCTTTTAAACTGTTAGACCAGCAGATGAGAACCAATGGGATAAATGTGACGAAAAATCTTGCGCCGGCTCTCCCGCAGATAAGATGCGATGTCATAAGACTGGAGCAGGTGTTTATTAACCTGATAACTAACGCCAGAAATGCCATGAGAGACGCCCCCAAGTCTTCCGACCTTAAGTCTGATAATAACCTTATAATCAGGACATATATGCCGGAGAATTTGCATGGCGGTAACGGCAGCATAGCCATAGAGATAGAAGATACGGGGGCGGGCATCCCCGATGCCATTAAAGATAAGATATTCCAGCCGTTTTTTACTACAAGTGCACCTGGAAAGGGTACGGGGCTTGGCCTTTCGGTCTCAAAAAAGATAATAGAAGAACACGGAGGCACAATATCGGTGGAAAGTACCGCTGGCAAGGGAACGATATTCAGGATAATCCTGCCGGTAGATAATAATAAATCAGCCCAGTCAGATAAATCATATATGGAGGGAGAGCGTGATGATAATGCATAAGGTTCTGCTGATAGAAGACGATGAAACAGCCAGAAAGCAATTGGCGAAATTTATTCAGAAGGAGAGGTTTGAGGTAATACAGGCTGACAACGGCCGTACCGGCATCGAGTTATTTCGTTTGGAAAAGCCGCATATCGTCCTGACTGATATGAAGATGCCCGATATGGACGGGATGAAGGTCATCAGTACGATAAAAGGCATATCGCCGGAGACCGATATAATACTGTTCACCGCGTTTGGAGAGACTGACACAGCGATAATGGCGCTCAGGGAGGGCGTCCTCGATTATCTGAAGAAACCGATAGACCTTGACGCCCTCAGCATGTCGCTTGGAAGGGCAAGGGAAAGGGTTGTTGCGCGTGAGGAGAACTTTATTCAACCGGTTATACTGCTGGTTGACGACGAGGAACTGCCTCGCAAACGCCTGGCCAGGGTTCTGGCAAAGGAAAACTGGATGGTTATCGAGGCGGAAAATGGTGAAGACGCGATCAAGACTTTTGGACTTGCAAAAATCGATATTGTCATTACTGACATTACGATGCCTGTAATGAACGGACTTCAGTCCTTGCATAAAATGAGGGAGATGAACAGAGATTTCGAGGCAATAGTCTTCACGGGATATGGCGACGAGGAAGGCGCTATACAGGCACTGCGTGACGGGGCGCTGAATTTCATAAAGAAACCCGTTGACATTGACCAGTTGATACTGTCGGTAGAAAAGGCCCTTGAAAAACTGCGTCTTGACAGATCTTTAAGATACCGCAGCCGCGAGCTTGAGCTTGCAAGGCAGATAATTACCCAGGTAACCGCAGAACAGGAGGTCATAATCAACCTCCATAACTCGGTCTTAAAACAGGCAACAGATTTCGCCCAAAGGCTATTGGACGCTATCCCTACGTCAATCTTTGTGATAAAGAGGGATTTTACTATAGTTTATGTCAACAAATCCCTCACATCTATAATAGGGAGCCGAACAGAAAAGTTAGATGAAGCCATGATAGAGAATATGAAAAAAATAGGAGTAAAAGAACTTGGCTTGCAGCAGCTGACAGAGACGATGAACAGACTTTATGAGGTGCCGGGGAGCATTGAAATCATAAAAACCGGCGAATTCTCATCTCTTACAGTTACCCTGATTACGGTTGTTGGGGATGCGAGGGAGAGTTATGTCCTTATTGCCATTCGAGGCGAAAGGTCGATGTGAATAAAACGATAGTACTTATTGTCGATGACGACAGGATAATAAGGGAACCGGCCTATGTCTGTCCATAAGTTATGCTATCATCGGGAGCCACAGAGGAAGGGCAGGAATTGAAAGCACCGAAGACGAAGGAACTACAATCCGGGTGCTGCTTCCAAAGGATTATCCGAAAGAGGATGTTTCATTATAAAGGAGTTACTATACCAGTTTGTCCGATTAAGTTGTAGCTATTGCAACTCCACCCCTGATTCACCATCAAAAAAAGAAGGGAACCTCGTTGTTACCCGTGGGAACGGGATGTTAGAATAAGTTTGTGGAACAAAAAACTAACACCAACGAGGTGAATATATTATGGCACAAGGGACGC
>JADFYO010000098.1 GCA_015233015.1 Nitrospirota bacterium
AGGTTTTTTAGGGCGTTAGGGCTAATATAATCCCCTCGCAAAGGGAAATAAACTCTGAACCCCCTCACAAAAATCCCCCACAAACCTGAAACTGAGACCGCGGCTCAATTTGATGGTGGATTTAGGTCCACTTCAATGACTTGACAAGGATAGATATGATTGATTATATTAATATCAGGTATTCCAGGATTTGCTGAGTGGTCACCTGGCGGCATTTGGGCGGCCTCAGGTTAATTAAATTCGACATAATAAAACTATCGGAGGAGAATAACATGAAAGATAGAGTTAGAAGTTACATTATTATATTGTTAATGGCGATGGTACTAGTCCCTGTAGAAGTTTTTGCTGAGAGCCAGGAGGACGAACCGGTTTATAAGGATAATCGAAAAATATATATCAAACTGGTTGAGAAGCTGAAAGACAATGTCGATACAGTATCTTCCAGAGTATCCAATGCGTTAACGGCAAATGGCTGGGAAGTGGTTGGGGCTTTTTATCCTTTGCCCCCGGATATGTGCAAGTATAAAACGAAAGTCCTTATTATCCATAACGACCAGTACTGGCAAAAAATATATGGGGTATCGCCTTACGCAAAGTTTGTTTATCCATTAAAAGTGAATATTTACGGCGACGAAAACGGCGTAAACATCTCTTTAACCAATCCGGTTGCGTTAAACAGGCTGATTTCTCCAGAGCTTGAAACTGTGTCTTCGGATACCCTTAAAACACTGTCGGATTTGTTACAGGGGGCTGTCAAAGGCCACAACGTAACAAAAGAGGAAGGTACACAACTTGATGGGAACAGTATTCCCGGTATAGGCGGCGGTCTTCTTCAGGACAATGTCGTCACAATTTATAAAGGAAAATATAAATCCGATAAACTTTTGGACTCTATTACAAAGTACATACAATACAGTCTGAAGCGAAGCAGAAAAGGATATTCTTTGGTTTACACAATCGACATGCGGGACAAGGGGATAATATTCTACGGCATTACAAAAAAGGACTTGGAAAAAACTGCATTTATGATAACCGGCGAAAAGCGGGTAACAGGCAAAAATTCCTGCCCGGGCATTGACCATGCCAATGCCTTCCCGATGGAGGTAGTGATTGACACTACTGGTAAGAGTATAAGAGAGGAGACCCTACGGGTAATGTTCAGAATGAAGACCTACTTCGGGGATACGGGGGAAGCGGCATTTGTTAAACACTATCTTATGCCCGGAAGCATAGAGGATGAAATGGTATATGTAACATACCCGGATATATACCAACAATAGATAAAGCCTGACCTCAGGCTGTCGATGCCGGGGCTGTCGATAATTTATACAGGCGGCGTTTTAAAGAGAATGCCATGTATGTTATAGATGCCGCCTCTATTCTTTCACATCTATCGATTCCCAACCACCGCCTAATGCCTTGTACAGGGAGATTATATCGGTAGCAATATTGCGCTCGCTTTGCACAAGGGCATCCTCTGAGGTATAAAGTGATCGCTCTGCAACGAGCACATTCAGAAAATCAATCTGCCCTGCGGTGTAAAGCTGCAAGGACAAGTCAACGGCCCTTCTGTTGGCAGCTACTGCATCACTAATCGACTTGCGGCGCTCCTGCTCCTTTTTAAGAGAAATTAAGGCATTCTCTACATCCTGAAATGCTGCTAAGACTGTCTTCTGGTACGATATAAATGCCTGGTCACGCAGCGCCTCCTGCAAGTGTATGTTCGAAATAATAGCCCCGCCGTGAAAAATCGGCCAATTCACCGAAGGACCGAATGAAAACGAGAGGCTCGCATCGCTCAACCAGTTATGAAGCATATTACTCTGCCAGTTTGACGTGCCGGTCAGCGAAAAGGACGGGAACAGCTGTGCAACGGCAACACCAATTTGGGCGGTGGCGGCATGAATCTGTGCCTCGGACTTGCGGATGTCAGGACGGCGGCGCAGCAATTCAGACGGCAGACCGGCAGGAATTTCCAGAGGCGCCATAGGGATACCGCCAACCGGTGACAACTTCTCAAGCAACGCCGCCGGAGGCTTCCCAAGCAGCACACTCAAGGTATAAATGGACTGCCGCGCAGCGGATTCAAACCCCGGGAGCTGAGCTTCTGTTGAGGCAATCCCAGCGTCTGCGTTGGCAGTATCGAGTGCGCCGGCAAACCCTGCCTCCTGTAGTTTATGTGTAATCCCGGCAGTATGCCGCTGGGCATTAAGATTGTCCTGCGCAATCACGATTTGCTGCTGAACCCCCCGGAGCACGATGTAATTAAGCGCTACTTCGGCAATGAGGCTGACATAGACATCATGGGTATTTTCGATAGCGGCCTCTACGTTAGCACCGGCAGCTTCTACGCCGCGGCGTATGCCGCCAAACAAATCAACTTCCCACACGGCGTCAAAACCTGCCTGATAAAGGTCTCTCTCTGAATTGATGGGGTCAATGGCTGCGTTATGCAATCGTTGAAAACCGGTTGAACCGGTGGCGGACGGCAACATGCCGCCAATGGCTATGCCGCGTGAGGCACGTGCCTGGCGCAACTGCGTTTCTGCCATTTGCAGGTCCGGATTGGCCTTAACCGCCTCTTCAACGAGTTCGTTCAACATAGGGTCGTTAAACTGCCGCCACCACAGGGTCAGGTCAGCATTCTGCACGATATTCGTTGAGTTTTCTGACGCCCCGGCCCATTCAGAGGGGACATTAGTCAGCTCAGGCCGGTGATAGTCCGGGCCAACCATGCATCCCCCAGTCACCAGAATGGCGGTAATCAGGACATAAATATAAAACAGCCGTACATTCATTCTTACGTCCTCACTCATACCTAAGCGCATCGATGGGATCAAGCCGTGAGGCCTTCCATGCCGGATAGAAACCAAAAATGACGCCGACACTGGCCGACACAACCACTGAAACCACGATTGCACTAATTGATGCAGCCGTCGGCCAGTGCAGCACCGTGGTTATGACATAGGAAGCGCCGCGACCCAGTATTATACCCATCGTGCCGCCTATGAGACACAGCACGACGGCCTCTGTCAAAAACTGCCGCAGGATGTCCCCCGGCTCAGCTCCGACTGCCATGCGAAGGCCAATCTCGCGCGTTCGCTCAGTGACTGAAACAAGCATAATGTTCATTATACCAATACCGCCGACAACAAGGGAGATCATTGCAACGCATAACAGGAGTTTGGTTATCATCTCTGTTGTCGAAGTCATCGACTTGGTAATCTCGGTCATATCGCGTATAATGAAATCATCCGGGTCTGAAGGCGGAAGATGGTGATTTTCGCGAAGAAGCATGGTCATCTCATGTATGGCGGAAGGAATCTGTACTGCCGACCGGGCGGCAGTCAGTATCTGATCCACATTAGTAAACCTGATTGGCTTTGGAGTGTCGGCCTGCTCAGTGGCAGAGGCAGCGGGGTAGAGGTTTTGCTGGAGATTAGGATAGAGCTGGCTTAAACTGGTTACGTCGTTTGTGTTTGCCGTGTTCGTGTTGCTCTGATTGGAAGCGGATAGCGATGTAGCCACCACACGGTACTTAATAGTAGTCCACGGCGCAAGGAGAATATCGTCCTGGTCCATACCCATCATATTTGCCCCCTTCGAGCGCAATACGCCAATGACCTTAAAGGCCACATTCCTTATCCTTATTTCCTTGCCCACAGGGGATTCTCCGCCGAACAATTGCCGCACTATGGTCTGGCCAACTATGCAGATCTTATTCGCGTTACGTACGTCATGGTCTGTGAACATCTCGCCGCTGTCGAGATCAGTCCATTCCCGAATATCGAGAAATGAAGGCGTTGTGCCGTACAGATATGTCGGGACATAGTTGCGATTGCCAAATACCAGCTGCGTACGGGCGCGCACTATCGGAGCCACATTGCGTACAGATGGGCATTCTCTGCTGATTGCGTCTGCGTCTTGTGGAGTTAAGGTCATCATGCTGCCAAATCCAAAATTGATGCCGCCCGTGTTGGCAGCCCCCGGAATTATAACAAGGGTGTTGGCGCCCATGCTTGCCATAGTACGCTGGATAGCGATTGATGCGCCGTTGCCTATTTCAGTCATCGTTATCACTGCCGCAACGCCTATAACAATGCCAAGCGTAGTAAGCAGTGTCCGCATTACGTTTCGCCGGAGGGCATTCAACGCCGTTTTCAGCGTGCCATACCAATTCATGTGTCATTCCGGGGTTCAAGTCTGCCGGGATTTTTTGCTATAAGTCCGTCCTTGATATAAACTGTCCGCCCTGCATGTTGCGCTATGCCGGGGTCGTGTGTGACGAGGATGATGGTGATGCCGTCGGTGCTGTTGAGCTGTTGGAACATCTGCAGGATTTCCTCGCTGGTGCGCGAGTCGAGGTTGCCTGTCGGCTCATCTGCAAGGAGCACCTGTGGATGGTTTATAAGTGACCGGGCAATAGCTACTCTTTGTTGCTGGCCGCCTGAAAGTTGAGAGGGGAGGTGGTCAATGCGGTCAGCCAGACCAACTCTTTCCAGCAGCGCCACAGCACGCTCCCTCTTTTGATGTTCAGTCAGGTTGTCCCTCGCGTAATTAAGGGGCATCATGACATTTTCCAATGCAGATGTGCGGGGCAGCAGATTAAATGTCTGGAACACAAACCCGACCATACGGTTTCTGAGCCTCGCCTGCTCAGCCGCGTTAAGCCTTGAAATCTCCCCTCCGTCAAGCCAGTACTCGCCTGAGGTCGGGTGGTCAAGGCAGCCCACAATATTCATAAGCGTGCTCTTTCCAGAGCCGCTTGCGCCCATCAACGCCATAAATTCGCCCTTCGATACGCTTAGCGACACGCCCATAAGCACCGGCACATCAACTTCTCCAAGGTGGTAGGTCTTCTGAATATCGCGCAGTTCGATCAGATCCATAATGTTGAGCTATCGCTTTCCTCTGGTCATCTGGGGTGCAAACGGATTCTGCTCGGCCCCGGGGCTGACTTTACTTTCAGCCGTCATTTCTCCGGCAACAACTTGAAGTCCTTCGGCCAAATCCTTGCCTTCGACTTCGGTTATCACGCCGTCAGTCATCCCAACATTGACATGAACTGGCCGGACAAATTTCCCTTGTACTGTCCAAATGGTTCCTCGAATCTTAGCGGCACCGCTGTCGCCGTGAGACCTTGCACCTTCCTTAGACATGTCTTTCTTCTCAGGTTTATCCGGCCCGGATGCCCCTGAGTGCTCACGAGACTTGCGTCTGGACTCCTTGTCAATCTGTTTTGGCGACGGCGTCCAGCGCAATGTCGCGTTTGGAACTACCAGCACGCCAGTTCTGCGGCCAACTTTTAACTTTGCATTGGCAGTCAGATAAGGCAGGAGTTTGCCGTCGTCGTTTTTTGTATTAACCTCAACAGTATATGTGACAACGTTCTGGGTCATAGTGGCGTTTAGTCTGACTTTGCCGACGCGCCCGTGGAATTCCCGGTTAGGAAACGCATCCACGCTAAACGTTACCTGCTGCCCTTCTGCAATACTGCCAATATCGGCCTCATTGACTGAGAGCCATATCTGAATACGCTTTAAATCTGTGGCAATAAGAAACAGGCTGGTGGCAGACATACTTGACACGACAGTTTGTCCTATATTAACCCGCCGGTCTATGATCACGCCCTTGATCGGTGATTTGATGGTACAGTAACCAAGATTTACCTCTGCGCTTTTGAGGGTGGCCTTCGCCTGCGCCACTGCCGCTTTGGTTTGCTCAACTGCCGCTTTAGCCGCTTCAAGGTTGGCCTTTGCAACCTCGTAATTTGCATGGTACTGGTCATAGGCGCTTTTTGCCAGCGCGTCTGACGGGCCGAGCTTTTGTGCCCTGTCCCAGTCCTGAGTTGCCTGAAGCAATTTGGCCTTCATCTGGAGGACATTGGCCTCGGTGCTGCGCTTGTTTGCCATGTTCTGCTGTAACTGTGCCTTAGAGGCTTCAACGGCGGCGGAATAAAGTGAATCGTCAACCCTCGCCAACACAGTTCCAACATCGACCGGCGTGCCGTAATCAACAACCTTCCCATTCCTGTCCTTACCAAAGCTGCTGATAATGCCCGAGACCTGGGCGCCGACATCCACTACTTGTTCCGGTTCTACCGTGCCCGTTGAGCTGATAACAGCCTCAAGGTCACCGCGCTTAACCGCTTCAGTGCGAAAGGCCGGAGCTTTGTCCCCCTTAGTACGAAACCACCATATTCCGGCACCTATTACGGACAGCACAATAGCTATCAGAATTACCGTTCGAATTGTCAGCCGCTTACGCATTTATAGAATACCGTTGTACTTATCCATATTATGTTCTTCCTCCAAATATTTTAGACACAAGAAGTCCGCTAAAGGTTTAGAGAGTAAGATTCCAGATTGTGGATTATAGTTTCAGTATTGACGAATGGACATCGAAGTGATACAATGTAATTACATGGTATGACTGGGAAAGGAGGCTCATTATGATAAAGAAACTTACATAGCATGGAAACAGCCTCGCCCTTGTAATAGAAAAAGGCGTGCTTGATATTCTAAATATTGATGACAAGACACCTCTTAATTCCATTTCTAAATCATAGATGAATTAATAATCCACGGCCAAGCCACAATGGAGCGCACTCTTTCCTTTGTGTTTTCCATTTCGCGTAGCGACACCTCCAAGTGATTTTCCAAGGCGTTCATGCTGTCGAATACGCGGTTGAGGAAACATTTTTCACGGAGTTCGTCCCACAGGTGCTCCACAGGGTTGAGCTCCGGCGCATAGGGCGGCAGCGCGATAAGCCGCAAATTGCCGGGGATTTTCAGAGACTTTGCCTTGTGCCAACCGGCGCCGTCAGCCACCATGACAATTCTTTCGGATGGATGCCTTGCGGCTACTTCGTCTATGAACACTTGCATGCAACTGCTATTGACATGCGGCAGGATCAGTGTGTCAAGCTGCCCATCTGCGATGGAAACAGCGGCATAGGCGTAGGTATATTCCTGAGTGACCATCGCCTGGCAAAGAGGCCGAACTGGCTTAGGACACCAACATCGCCGTGTATCCGAGATGCGCCCGAAGCGGGCCTCATCTTGAAACATCAGTCTGATCGGCGCTTCTCCCGACCACTGGTGGTCGATTTCCGCGAGGAGTTCCGGGATTTTTTTTCCACTGCTCTTGAGCCTCTACATCAGCCTGCGGATGGCGTTTATCTGGGGCGAGTTTTCGCCAGCCGTGTCGGTGGAGAAGGTTATAGGCAGAGGCCAAAGCCACCGTGCGCCCTAGCCGTTCATCAAGGGCCTGCTTGATCTCGCCAACGACCAAGATACCGCCCTTGCTGGCCTTGTCGAAAAAAGGCGCGAGAAACGCTTCCTCATTCTCATAGCTCATGTTTTCCCTTCGACGACCACCACGGGTCACTTTCCGCTCGATGCACGCGCCGTCGGAACGGATGAACTGCTGCCGCAATTGACATGCCCAGCCTTTTGATATTCCAATAGCGCTGGCCGTCTGCTCCATAGAAAAACCAAATTCCAACGGAAAAATCACCGCTTGCGCCTGTCTAAGTTCCCCCACTGTGCGCGCCTTTGACAGTAATTCCTTTGCCTTACCCGACACATCCAAACCGCTTGCAGTTCTTGCCATATACTCACCTCCTTATTGGTGAGTATATTATATCATGTTTGATTTAGAAATGGAATAATATCTCAACCGATGGGAAGGTACTCATTTTCTCTCCCGTGAGAGACGAGACCCATCGTAAGAAATTCGAAGAGGCACTGGAAAAAACCAACAATAAATTCAGCCGGGCGCTTCGGAACCTGGCTCAGTGATATGGAGATTGTACTTCTTGAACTGGAAGAGGTTAAGGTTTAGAGAGAGGTTAATAAAAAAACCTCTTCAGCCATTTAGCCATCGACGCTGGTATGAAACGAGTGGTCTGAATCACTTGGTATATTTAAGAAATTGTGGGCAATTATCCTTGATATGGTTTTTGATTACTTTGTCAAATTGTACTTTTGTGCCATTGTCAAGTGTGACAATAAAATATCTATGTGAAATTCTATGTGAAATGCTTTCTGCCATTGTGGCATTACTACATGCTAATTCCTTGTTTGTTTCAAGAAACAAGCCTGTATTTTTATTGGCTTCTAAAAAATTAATGAGTTTAGTCTTAGATTTATTATCAAATAATTTACAACGTTCTGCGGTCTTATCATCAGTTGGTATAAACCTCTCCCTATAATGGACCCCAAAAACTGGACAACATGTTAAGTTACAGAAAGAGAAGAAAGATGGAGGTCCAAGGATACTATGAAGACGAAATATGCGTCGGCATTTAAGGCAAAGGTAGCAATAGAAGCGA
>JADFYO010000099.1 GCA_015233015.1 Nitrospirota bacterium
ACGCTATATCTTTGAACGGCTGCCATATTCCAAGACTGAAGACGATTACAAATCCCTGCTCCCGCAATCTGTCGATAGGGATGCCCTTGGCGTCAAATATATGGGTGGGGTTATTTAGACGCTTACGCATTCCCCTCTGTCTCCTTGCCGTTCCATTTATCTCCCGAGATAGAGTATTGTGTCTCTTTAATTATGAAACATTGGAATGCAATTCCATAAAATAGGTGTAAATTCCTATTTTGTAGTGCGGCTTCAAAATAAATATCCCGTATATACAAGCACTTACAAGCAATAAACTCTGGCACGATTATTGCAATCAGTATATATAGAAACATAAGAACCTTTGTAATAATGTGCATTGCACATAAAATAGGATAGAAAAGCGTCCGAGAGGAGAAAAAAATGTTAGTAAGAGATAATTTAAAAAAGAGAGATAGCGAGCTGCATTCACGGCTTGAGTATGTAGAATCAAAAGCAAAGCCACTTCTTGAATATGTGCATGGTGGCACTAACTTAATGTTCACAACACATGGTCACTCACACATTTTGAGGGTTGAAAAAAATTACGATTGGCTGTTATCAAGCACAGATATAAACAGTTTTGAAAGTGTAGAATTGTTTCTTCTGCTTTGTTGTACATTTTTCCACGATGCAATGATGATTCCTCGTAGTACTGCTTCGAAAGTTGAAGCAAGGGCTAATCATGCAGCTGCGGCGAGAAGATTTCTAACATCTAATGCAGATGGTATCGGACTTGATGTGGCAGAGGCAGACGCGATTTCAGAGATTATTCTGGGACATTCTGTACAAGACTTTAATAGAATTCAGAATGATATGGCTGTTGGCGCTACTCTAATTCAAATTCGGAAACTATCGGCATGTTTATGTATGGCCGATATCTGTCATGCTGATATCAGCAGAGCACCTCGTATTGTGTTTAAACATCTTGAGATGGATGAAAGAAGTGCCTATCATTGGAAAAGGCATATGCAAATATCTGGAATAACACGAAATACTAATAAAATTCGTATGGATGCTTTGTATTATAGTGATGACGGATTATCAGCAGTTCAACAATATAAAGATGAAATCGAAAAACAACTCAGTATAGTGAAACCGTATTTCGATACTATATTATCTCCGATTAACAATGTAGAGTTGGTTACAAGAAAACTTAATTCAGAAATGGATGTAGAGTTGCAATTTCACGCGAACACTCCAGCAATTCTAAATATTTTAATTGAAGGTGTCTACAATAGAGAAGATGTATTTATCAGGGAGCTTGTGCAAAATAGCTTGGACGCATGCCATTTAAGAACGGCCCAGTCGATGAGACGATCAGAGAAATATGTTCCACAAATAGTTATCACACTATTAAGTGAATATGGTAAATTAAAAGGTGTTCGTATTGATGATAATGGTATAGGTATTGATATTAGCGATATACAAGAAACATTATTATGGATAGGTAACACAATCTCCACACGAGAAGATATTAACGACCTATTAAATGAAACGACACAGAAGAAGCTTATTGCAACATTTGGAATAGGCCTTTTATCTTGTTTTAAGTCTGCTGATAACATTATTATTAGAAGTGCAAAGGAAAACAAGGAACCTGTAGAACTCACTTTAAGAAATATAAATGATAAAATTAAACCTTTGAAATCAAATGATACTTCAATCGGATCTACTTTCATTATAATAGTAAATAGGAATTTAGCTGTAATATCAGAAATGATCAGTTCGTTAAATTATTATTTTAGAATGGTTCGCCAAGTTCCTTTATCTTTACTTAAACTGGAGTGGGATGATAAAACGGCAGCTTATACAAGAGAAAATATTTTTCTCATTTCAAGTTCCGAAGCAGAAATAATTAAACACGAATGCCTTGATGATATAGAATCAGACTTTATATCCCATAAAATAGCAGGAGATGATTATAGTGCATGGCTAAGCGTTCCAAAGGATAATGATTTCAAAGAAGGCAGGGTGCTCATATTAAACGAGGGTATTTTTGTATCTTTGGATAATACAAGTGAATGGTTACCTGAATATCTCATTTTTTGCAATGGTATTATTAATTTTTCATCCAGATCAATTGACTTACCAGTATCTCGCGACAGAGTTGTCAATAATGAGAAGTGTAAAAGAAAAAAAGAGGATATTGCTATCAGGGCGCTGTCATTTGTCGATGAAATAATAAAATTATCCGGCCTATGCAATAAAGATGCAGATAAGGCGGTGATGGTTCTATTATATCTGTATACAGTTGCATCTGCTGAAAACAAACAAAGATTATTAAAACATTTCGATAAGTATAATGTTATTTCATACAAAAATAAAAGAAATACAACTTTGCATCAAATAATAGAGCAACTAGTTCAGAGTAAAAAAGATACAATTTATATTGAATACAAGTCCGGCCAATGGGTTACCGAACTTGCCAAACTAGATGACAAACAGCTTTACCATAAACCTGATGATGAGGTTACTCTACAAGCGGCACTATTACACCAAACAACCAATATAGTAATTTCTGCAAAGGAAGCAAAGCAGATAGCCGAATATCGCATAAAAGAAGTAGATTTATTAATGGATTATTTTAAAATCAAAAATATTAAGGCAATCGATCTAAATGTAGATAATGAAATTGAAGGCACTGTGCGCTCAAAAAATATTCCAGCCAAGGTTAGAAACAGAATTGGCTATAGCGTGAAGTTTGTTGAAATAGATGGGTTGCCAAATAAGATGGGATGGCAAGTTGGTGCAGAAACCTGGATTAATGTATCCAATCCAAAAATGGGAAGAATTTATCAGAAACTACTTGAAGATGAGACTAAACCGCTAAAAATTATTATGGTTGACTGTCTTATTGATATTCTTGCATTTAGGCTTGAAGAAGGTGTTGATAAAATTATTGAAATGATATTTTTCGAGAACATAAGCCATAGGGGCGGGAAAAAATAAGGGGATACAGTGGGATACAGGGACACATCCCATTAATTATTCGCTTTTCTTAGTCGTCCGCGAGGTTTTCTCATGAGCGCCTGTTAAGAGATTGTTCCATATTGATGATGAACTCCTCAGAACCAAATGTTTTCAGTAGGTGTCAGTGTCTTGACATGTGCCATAATTACACAGTCCGGCATGGATGTTGCGAACATTGGCAAGAAATGCTAGTCTTTATTCACATTTTCTCTGTAGCATATTTAAAGACCTAATAGCTTTTTTTGTACAACTACCGTACTATCACCTGAAATCCGGCTGAGGGCCGGGCAAAAAGTTATCGTTAATTTCAAGATTGACAGTGATTGTGATACATTACAGGCAGAGCTTGGAACTAAAAAATGGACAGGCATAACAGCAAATTACAGGGTCAGACTTTGCGCGGCGCAATTGTGTACAATCTCCATTTGTATGATGTATCATATACTCCAGATGAGATTTTCAATATGGTCTGAGTTTGAGTTATTACTGATTAAAAAGGAGCATGATAATGCAACATCTCACTACTTCGTTTCGGGCACTGCAGCTGGGCGGCCTGATGGTATATCCTCTTATTGCCCTGGGGGTGCTGGCCGTTGCCGTCCTGCTGGACAAGACATTTGTACTCATACGCTTCTGCAAGCTGCCACATCAAATAGTACAGATTGCGGAGACCTACAACTTCGCATGGACCCGGCTGGAGGACTGTATGGCCTCGCTGCCGCGGGGAAATTATTACAGGCGTTTCTTTCAGGTCATTCTTGACAACCGCACTAACCCCGCGTGGTGGGTAGAGTCTCGCGCGGGTGATGAGGCGCAGCTCATTGAAATCGCCCTGAACAGGTGGCTCTGGATGCTGGAAACCATCGTAACCGCCGCGCCGCTTATTGGCCTCGTAGGGACAATCATCGGTATGATGGAGTCGTTCAGATTGATTGGCACCGGCGGACTTGTAAATCCTACCAGCATCACGGGCGGTGTGGCCCAGGCGCTGATAGCTACGACCCTTGGAATTGTCGTTGCCCTTATCGCATTGTTTTCATTTAACTTTTTCTCTCACTTACACTCAAACACTATGGATAAGATGGAACGCCTCGGCACACGCCTGATAGACCGCCTTCGCGTTGACCATGAAGAAAGAGGCGGCGCATGAAATTCCATAAAAGCAGGCGCGCCAAGCGCGGACGTATAGAAATTATTCCAATGATCGATGTGATGTTCTTTCTTCTGGCAACATTTATTCTTGCCTCACTGACCATGCAAAACATCCATTCGATGGGAATTAATCTGCCGGAAGGGGATGTTTCACCGGCACCGGCAAGCACCAATGTAACACTAACTATAACAAAAGACAGCGAAATCCTCATCGACGGCGCCCCCGTAACCCTAGACATCATGGCCAGCAGGTTGCAGCCTCTGTTAAAGGGCAAAGACGGTCACTTAATAGTTGCCGCAGATACTAAAACCCCTCACGGCGTCGTAGTGCAGGCAATGCTTCAGGCACGCCGCGCAGGGGCAGAACATTTTATGATCGCAGTGAGAAACGGTGAGTATATCCCCGCCGGACAATAACAACTGCATAGATAATCCACGAAAGCGTCTGCCGTGGACTATCCTTATATCATTAATTATATGGGGTGTCGTAATGTGGGGCTTTGGTGCGCTGCTTGAGACAGCCCTGCCGCAGCGTTATTTGCCTCCGCCGGTAACTATACATGCACAGTTAATCCAACTCCAAAAGGCAGAACCAGTAAAAATAAATGTGCCGGCTGAACCCAAAACTGTAACCGAGTCAAAACCTCCGGCGGTCATACAGAAAAGCGAACCAAAACCGTCTAAGCAGCAGCAAATGAAACAGGTATTGCCGGAACAAAGCCCTCATTCTGATGATAATGCCACTGCTCAACAAAACGACAACGTCACTACTCAACAAGATGACAACTCCAGCGGCATAATATTTATGGATTTAGGATATCCCAGATAGACAGATACGGATTAAAGACGAAGGGGGATAATCCCCCTTCACCCCTGTTTCTCGCACATGTTTTAGCATCAATTTTGGGCTGCCGCTCGTTGGCGGCTTCGGAACTCCGGCTGATGGCTGTTATGAGCCAAATTTAATCAGCGATGGGTCGTATTTTTCAGGTTTATCGTAACCCAGCAGATTACAGAGCGTTGCGGCAGAGTTGCTGAGGCCGCGTTTATCCAGCTCAGCCATCTTGTATTCCCCTTTGTAGCCGAAGTCTATTATTATATACGGCACTCGGTTTAGTGTATGGGAGGTCTTGACTGATTTCTTGCCTTTTTTTATGACATACATCTCGTCTGAGTTGCCGTGGTCGGCGGTTACTACTACTATGCCGTCGAGCTTTTCCACTACATTGAGAAGTTTGCCGACGCACTCATCTACCGTCTCTACGGCCGTTATGGCGGCTTCCATAACACCGGTGTGCCCGACCATGTCGCCGTTTGCAAAGTTCAGGCGGCCAAATTTATATTTCCCCGACTCGAGCATCTCGATGGTTTTTTCTGTGATTTCATATGCCTTCATCTTTGGCGCTTTGTCAAAGGTAAGTTTGTCCGAGGGTATTTCGACGTAGAGTTCGAGTGATTTGTCGAGGTAACCTGAGCGGTTGCCGTTCCAGAAGTATGTGACGTGGCCGTATTTTTGTGTCTCCGAGATGGCAAACATCGGGATTTTTTCATGGGCAAGATACTCGCCGACGGTCTCTGAGATCTGCGGCGGCTCGACCAGAAAGTTCTTAGGGATTTTGGCCTCCGAGTCATACTCCATCATACCGGCATAAAAGACATTGGGGATATGGCCTCTGTCGATTTTATCGAACTCCGGGCCGCTGTCAAAGGCAAGCGATATTTCAATAGCCCGGTCGCCTCTGAAGTTGCAAAATATAAACGAATCGCCGTCTTCCATTTTACCTACGGGCACTCCAGCTTCATCCACAATGACGAATGCCCCCATGTTCTGGTCATCGAGGTCTTCCTTGTAAAATGCGTTAATTGCCTCTTCACACGAGCGAAACGGTCTGCCTATGCCATTAACATGGGCGTCCCAGCCGCGTTTGACGATACTCCAATCGGCCTCGTATCTGTCCATAGTAACGTTCATTCTGCCGCCGCCGCTGGCGATGCAATAGTCATAACCCTTTTCGTCCCTGATCTTCTTTAATAGCTGCTCAAGCGGGACCACATACTCGAGGGCAGTACGAGGGCCTACATCCCTGCCATCGAGAAGCGGGTGTACACGCGCTTTTTTAACGCCGGACTCTGCAAGTTTATTGAGCATCGCGTAGAGGTGGTTAATATTGGAATGGACATTGGCGTCAGAGAGAAGGCCGCTAAAGTGCACCGCGCCGCCCTCTTTTGCCCGTGCTACGATTTTTGTCCATAGCCTGCCTGAAAATACCGCACCCGTTGCAAAGTCCTCGTTCACACGCTTGGCCCCCTGGGCGAACACGCGTCCAGCGCCAAAGGCATTGTGCCCAACCTCGCTGTTACCCATGTCCTCATCGCTGGGAAGCCCCACCGCCTCGCCGTGTGCCGCGATAGATGTATAAAGTTCGCTTTTAAATAGTTTGTCAAGTACGGGCGTCTTTGCCAGATAAACCGCATTAGTGTCGTCGTCTTTTCCAATCCCAACGCCATCCATTATGATAAAAAGCAGTGGACCCTTGCGGCCTGAGAATTCCTTAAGTTTTTTCAACCTTTCCATGTTCAACCATCCTCCTGAATTTTAGTTATATCGTTTAGTTATATCGTTGAGAAAATACCGGCTCAATAGTCTTATATGATGACCTCAACAGACTTCTATGATGACCTCAATACTCTTATATGATAATCTCACTACTCTTCTATGATAATAATAAAGCTGACCCCAATGTCAATACCACATGGATGAATTTGAACCGGTAACTTGACAAAAAGGCGTTCTATTGATTATTATGTGGATTAGCATAATGCTTTATATATCTGCCAATCGTTTGCGATTGGAATAATACAATGGAGGAATCTTATGGCGGTAAGTTACAAGGATTTGGGACTGGTCAACACAAAAGAGGGGTTTCAGAGGGCAGTTAAGGGCGGTTATGCCATACCGGCTTATAATTTTAACAACATGGAACAGCTGCAGGCAATTATAATCGGCTGTGCCGACAGCAAATCGCCCGTAATACTCCAGGTATCGAGTGGAGCAAGAAAATACGCTAACCAGACACTTCTGCGGTTCATGGCAATGGGTGCCGTTCAAATGATGAAAGACATGGGCGGAAACATCCCCATAACCCTTCACCTTGACCACGGCGACAGCTACGACCTCTGCAAGTCTTGTATCGACACGGGGTTTTCATCAGTCATGATAGACGGTTCACATCTGCCGTATGATGAAAACGTTGCCCTGTCCAAAAAGGTTGTCGAGTATGCACATGCGCACGACGTTACCGTTGAAGGTGAGCTTGGTGTGCTTGCCGGAATCGAGGACGAAGTATCTCATGAGGTCAGCCACTACACGAAGCCGGAAGAGGTAGAGGATTTTGTAAAAAAGACCGGCGTCGATAGCCTTGCCATATCGATAGGCACTTCCCACGGCGCATACAAGTTTAAGGTAAAACCGGGTGAAGAGCCGCCGCCCATCAGGTTCGATATCCTTGAAGAGGTGGAAAGGAGAATCCCGGGATTTCCGATAGTCCTTCACGGCGCCTCCTCGGTCATACCAGAGTATGTAGCTATGATAAACAAGTACGGCGGCAAGATGGACGACGCGGTAGGTGTGTCTGAGAAGCAACTTCGCAGGGCAGCCGGCTCAGCCGTGTGTAAAATCAACATAGACACAGACGGCAGAATGGCAATGACAGCTATGATCAGAAAGGTATTCGCCGAAAGCCCAAAGGAATTCGACCCGCGCAAGTACCTCGGCCCGGCCCGCGACGAACTCGTCAAGATGATCAAGCACAAGAACGAAAACGTACTGGGAAGCGCCGGAAAGGCAGTGTACTAAACCCTGTACGATATCTGATAAGATACGTTAGAGAGGGTGTTTTCTTCATGAAAACACCCTCTCTAAATTAAATATTCCTTCGCTTTTCGTTGCCATAGGGCTGTATATTATCAACTGTATCAGCAATTCTCGGTGAAGTAAAAATGCAAGTAAGGAAGGGGGAAAAGAGAGGGAGTAAGAAATATTTTTCGCGCAGCGGGAGTATATACATATATATAGTCTAGATTTTTTTAATGATGTATGTT
>JADFYO010000009.1 GCA_015233015.1 Nitrospirota bacterium
TATCGCTTCTATTGCTACCTTTGCCTTAAATGCCGACGCATATTTCGTCTTCATAGTATCCTTGGACCTCCATCTTTCTTCTCTTTTTGTAACTTAACATGTTGTCCAGTTTTTGGGGTCCATTATACTCATCCAAGCCCGATTGACACCCTTGCCAGTCGCCCGTTTCTTACTGCCAAACACCCTCAATTGTGTGTTCACATTTCGGACACTTACCCTCTTTCAATTTATTATTTCTTATTGAAAAGCCATACCTCTCTATTATTAAAGTCTTACATGATGGACAGTAGGTGTTTTCACCGCTTGCACCGGGGACATTGCCTTCATAGACATACTTCAAGCCCGCTTCAATTCCAATTCTGTATGCCCTTTTGAGGGTATCTTCCGGCGTACCCTTGACGTCCCGCATTTTATATTTTGGAGTAAAAGCTGTCACATGCCAGGGGATTGAGGCATCCACCGATTTGATAAACCCTGCTATATCCTTCAGCGTCTCCTCAGAATCGTTCAGGCCTGGAATTATCAGCGTCGTAACCTCTACCCATACCCCGCGCTCCTTCATCAATATAATCGTGTCTTTTACCGGCTTTACACGGGCGCCGCAAACCTTCTTATAAAATTCGTCGTCTCCTTTTAAGTCGATATTGTCCGCGTCGAGATATGGGATTATCAGACCGGCACTCTCAGCGGTCATGAAGCCGTTGCTGACAAAGACATTCCTTATTTTTTTCTCTTTTGCCAGCATTGCACAATCAAGGGCATACTCCATAAATATAGTCGGTTCGGTGTATGTATAAGATATACTCTTACAGCCCCCGTTTATGGCCCCTTCCACTACTTGTGCCGGTAAAACGGCATTACCCGTGACGCCATCGAATTCGTGTTCTTTCGGATACTGGGAGATTGATGAGTTCTGGCAGTGAAGGCACGTGAAATTGCAACCAACGCACGCAATTGACAGAGAATACGACCCGGGCAAAAAATGAAACAACGGTTTCTTCTCGATAGGATCAATGTTCGATGCGCAAAGCCTCCCATAAACCAATGAGTAGAGCGTGCCGCCTCTGTTTTCCCTTACAGTGCACTTGCCGCGGCTGCCGTCAGGTATCCTGCACCTGTGGGCGCACATCCTGCACAAAACCACATTACTGCCTTCGACCTTATCAAAAAGAAGCGCTTCTTTCATTTGTTCAACCCTCCCATCCGAATTTCCCAAGCAATGGGACAAATATGCACGGCACATGATAACTCTTAACTATTTTATCACCATCTTTCACCAATTTCAGAAGAGATTGAGTGTGCCTTTCTCCAACAGGGGCAACAATTATCCCACGCGGCGCGAGCTGTTCAATCAGAGGCGCGGGGATGTCCGGGGCCGCCGCTGTGACTATGATCTTATCAAACGGTGCCTCCTCCGGCCATCCAAGCGTGCCGTCCGCTATCTTAACAGTTATATTTTTATATCCCAAATCGTCAAATTTCTTTCGGGCATCCACTGCCAGCGATTCAATTCGCTCAACCGTGCAGACCTCTGACACTATTGCCGACAATACCGCCGCCTGATATCCTGAGCCAGTTCCAATCTCCAGCACCCTGTCGCCTTTAGAGAGTTCAAGCAGCTCTGTCATCACGGCTACCATATAGGGCTGCGAAATTGTCTGGTGCTGCCCAATATCAAGCGCATTATCGGCGTAGGCCCTTTCCAGATTTGATTTGCCGGCGAATACATGCCTCGGGGTGACACGCATTGCCCGCAGTACGTTCAAATCCACGAGGCCGCGGCGTACCAGCTGGGTATTAACCATTTCCTCTCGTTTATCCCTAAAGTTATCCCCAATATCATCAAGTGCCACTTTATAACTCTTTCCATTCATTTTTAATATTGCTCAGAGCGTCGTAGTTCGTCAGATCAAGATGTAACGGCGTTACAGATATGAAGCCGGACTCAACGGCGAGGAAATCAGTCTTTTCGTCTTCCTCCCATGATGGACTGCCCCCGCCTATCCAATAATGCTTCTTTCCCCATGGGTCATACGTCTCCTGGATAGAATTACAGTACACGCGTTTACCCTGCTTTGTGAATTTCACACCTTCGATAAACTGCGCTTTCTTATTTGGCACATTAACATTTAACAGCGTATCTCTGGGCAGACCCTTATCGAGGATTGTCCTCGCTATCTTTTTGGCAAAAGCCGATGCCGTATCGAAATGAAATCCGCCGTCATCCCACAACATCGATATGGCAAACGATGGAACCCCCAAAATAGTTCCCTCTATGGCGGCCGACACAGTGCCGGAGTACGTTATGTCATCGCCAAGGTTGCCGCCCTTGTTAATACCGGAGGCCACAAGGTCGGGTGTACGCTTCAGGATTTTTCCAATCCCAAGCGTAACGCAGTCAGTAGGGGTGCCGTTTATGGCATAAATATTTTCCCTTATCTCTGTGACCCTCAGGGGGCGGTGCATGGTAAGGGAATGGCTTGTTGCACTTCTTTCCCTGTCGGGAGCTATGATTACGGCCTCGGCGACCTCTTTCATCGCCTCAAAGAGCGCCATCAACCCCTCAGACAATACCCCATCATCGTTCGTTACAAGTATCAGTGCCAATATATTGCCCTCCCTTTGACAGCACCATCCTTCGACAGGCTCAGGATGATTCGATTAAGTAAGTACTATTTCGATTAAGTACTATTTCGTTTAAGCACTATAATTTATTATCACTGACAGGTGCAGCTGCCGTCAAGCCCTCGGATGGTGCTTGTCGTACTCTTTTTTTACCTTTTCGGTCGATACGCGTGTGTATATCTGTGTAGTGGAGATGTCAACATGCCCCAGCATCTTTTGTATCGAGCGTAAGTCCGCCCCGCCCTCAAGTAAATGAGTAGCAAAGCAGTGCCTCAACGTGTGAGGGGAAAGCTCCACGCCTGCCATTTGCCCATATGCCTTTATCGTCTGCCAAAAGCGCTGTCTTGTCATCGGCTCAGCCCTGTTTGTCAAAAACAGATATGGCGAGTGTTTTTTATTATTCAGAATAGCCGGCCTTAATTCCTTCAGATATGTCCTGATTCGCTCCCGCGCCCTGTCGTTTACGGGCACGAGCCGCTCCTTTGAACCCTTTCCCATGACCTTGATAAATCCGGCGTCCATCTCCAGTTTGTCTATCTCCACATTTACCAGTTCAGACACGCGAAGCCCCGACGCATACATCAGCTCAAGCATAGCCACATCGCGCAGCACAAATTTCGTATCCACACGTGTCGTAAGAATTGCCAGCACCTCGTCAAACATCAGGGCCTTTGGAAGGTGTTCCCACTTCTTTGGCAGACGCACGGTCTCAGATGGGTCGTCCTTTCTATGCCTTTCTATAAGCATAAACCTGCAAAATGCACGGGTAGAGGAGATAAATCTGCAAATAGAACTCATTGAGTAACCTTTGTCTCTCATATGGTCTATGTAATTTATGATGTCCTCTCGCTGGAAATCAATTTCATTTCTCTTATTTAAGTGCAAATAGTTAATGTACTGCTCTAAGTCTAGCCCATACGATTCTATCGTGTTTTGGGAAAGTCCCCTCTCCACTTCCATATAGACCAGAAATTGCCTTAATATCTCGCTATCCATCTCACTGGCCATTAATGTATTCTCCGATGCCGGTAGATTTCTTCAATTGATTATAAATCTCCTCCCCAATGGCCATCAGATTGACGGTATCTTCCCTGTTATATTTTATCAGCGTATCCAGCGACGCGCGGTTTCCCCGTTTGTACATCTGCCAGAGTTTAACGGCGTCGTAGCCGTCCATACCAGCGATGTCGTCGTCTCTGTTTATGCCAAAGCATTTCTCGAAATACTTAAAGCCGCCCTTTAACCCCAGCCTCTTTGACTCCAGACATATATCATAGTGCGGCATATCAAACGTGAGAGACTGATAACGTCTCCTTAAAAATGGTATATCAAAGACCGCACCATAAAATGTTATCAAATACTTGTATGGAGACAGCGCAGCTATAAGGTTTTCCTCTGTTAAATCCTTCCCCCTTATTAAACACTGATAGTTTTTGCCGTCATATAATCCCACAACCGTAACATACCCGCCTTTGTCAGAAGGGTAGCCGTTGGTCTCTATGTCGAGGCCGACCGCGTCGTCTCTGAAGACCTCAAATGCACGCCAGTGTTCCTTCCGCTCTATGTATCTGGCGAGGCGCGAGGGATTTTTTTTAATCAGCACGTTGTCAAGCATCTTGAGACGTTCATCGGCAATGAGCTTCTTCTCCTTTGAGATAAATGGAATTGACTTTATACCCAGAAAATCGTCCCATGTAACAATGCCGCGCCGCCATAGTCTCCTTTCGGTCTTCTCCCCAACTCCCTCCAATACCGTAAACGTGTTCCTTATCATAGCGGTTATTATACATTAATTATTGACTGAATTGTTATACACTCAAGATTTCAAGCGTCTCGGCGGAGTAGCGCCCTGTGTCGTCGTAAACGAAAAATGGGGGGTCGAGTTTGAGCTGTGCCTTGCCTTCTTTTATCGCCTCGATGAGAAATATCTTTGCCTCCGACTTTTTATTGGAATAAATAAAGCGTATCCTTCGCGGCTCGAACTTGCGACTACGGAGCGTTTCGATTACCTCGACAAACCTTGACGTCTGATAAATGAATGAAAACCCGCCCTTACCTCTTAGAACATGAAACGCCGCCTTAATTAATTCATCCAGTGTGAGTGTAAGTTCATGGCGTGCGGCTGCCTTTTCGTCGTCAGGGTTTATCTCTCCGCTTTGGAGTTTTCTGTATGGGGGGTTTGAGACGGCTAAATCAAAAGTATTGGATGAGATTGTGTCATATATATCCTTAATATCTAAGTGATGTGTCTTTAGTCTATCTGTTATGTTATTGAGTTCAACATTTTTGTTACTGAGTTCATATAACCCCCGTTGGAGTTCTACCAAATGCACAAATGCCGCAGGGTATTTCTTGGCAAGCAGTATTCCAACGATACCGGCCCCTGCCCCAAAATCAATAATATGCCGTGGATTTTTGGGATTTACGAAGTTAGCCAGCAGGATGGCGTCAATTGAAAACCTGTAACCCTTCTGGCGCTGCAATATCCTGACATTTTTAATCGTATCAAGCGATATATCGCCGTTTTGGCTTTCATTGTCCATTGCGTCCTTGTTACCTATAAGCATCGCGCCTTGAGAGTATCGCTATTATATCTACAACACGCCGTTCCACGTTCAATCTATATATGACCCGCCAGTCACCGACTCTGTAACGGTAGAGACCTTTGAGCTTGCCGGTCAGTGCCTTAATATTATTGCCATACAAGGGATTCTGTTCAAGAGATTTGAAGCATTCATAGAATCTCTTTCTGATATCGCTGGGAAACTTATCGTAAACCTTCTCTGACGGCCTTGTAAGGGCTATTTCCCAGATTTCTCTTTTCGCCATCGGACAGTCTCGTTTCTCTCGGAGGCACTCAAACCCTCGTTGATTGCGTCAACCCACTCAGGGTGTGAAAGAATCTCAAGAGTCTCAGTGTGCCGCTCTATATAATCATCAATCAGCTCTGAAATGATTTCATTGATACCGCGTTTTTCGATACCCGCTATGGCTTTGAGCGTGTCTCGCTTGTCCTCTGGGATTCTCACAATTGTCGTAGACATATGCAGCCTCCTAAGATTAGTCTACTTGTAAAACACGCGATAAGTCAATCAGGGTAACCGCAATTATTTTGCCCTATTTTTGGTGTCCACTTTTCCATCTTACCTCTCTTTGGCGGTATAAAAATAATATTTATAAAACACTAAAGAATAAATTGTAAATATTCGGGGTAAAATTGTAAAATCCCAGTAGTGCTGCATAACGAAGGTAATAGGTATGATTTGTTATAGATGTAAAAACAACATCCCGAAAGACGCGGTAAAATGCCCTGTATGCGGCGTAAAGGCTATGCCATTCGTTGGGGCCAAGACATGTCCGTATTGCGGTACGGTCAATCCGGTCAGCGCGCGGTATTGTATAAACGACGGCTATTCGTTCGCTGAAACTGAAAGAGAGGATTTACCAAGCGAATTTGACGACGAACAAGAGGAGGAAACGGCAACGGCAGCGGCTAAACCAAGAAAGAAAAAACACGGTTTGTTAAGGTTTTTGATGTGGATATTTTTAACTATCGCTTGTCTTGTGGCGTCTGCCGTTGTGGGATACCATATATTCAAGCCTAAGAACTATCTGCTTGAACAACAAGCCGTTGAGGCCCTCACAAACGCCGGTCTTAAAGACGTTTCGGTCAGGGTAGATCTCAGTAAAACCGCCAGATTAACCGGCACGGTAAAAAACACCGATGAAAAGGCGTCTGCCGAAGGCATCGTCAAAAAGATCCCCAAGATAGTCCGCGTAGAAAATAACATAATCGTCTCGCAGCTCGTTCCAAAACCGGAGGAACTTGAGAGAACAATCAATACATCATTGAGTTCTCAGGGTTTTCCGGGTGTTGTCGTAAGCGTCAACACTGCCCTTGCAGCGTCCATAATTGGAACGGTACCCAGCGAATATGACAGGAATAAAGTGCTTACCATAGTAAAGGCAAACAGGGACGTGAAAGACATCAGAGATAACCTGCATGTAGATGCGTCTCTGGCCCAGCAGGCAACCGCTGTTCAACCACCACCATCACAGGCAGCGCCAGTTCCTTCGCCGGCGGCTCCCACTCCTGCCCCAACGCCTGAGCCTCTGCCTTTGCCCGAGTCAGCTCCTGCTCCAACGCCGGAGCCGCCAGTACATCAGCCTGCACCTCAGCCTGCGCCTGCGCCGCTGTCTCACCCTGATACAGGCGCCCTCGAAGCGGCTGTCAATAATGGTCTCAGAAACGCCGGCCTTACAAAAGTTACTGCCGAGGTAGGCGAAAACCTCGATATTACACTAAAGGGTACGGTATCTAACTCAAGAGATAAATCTAAGGCATTCGACATAGTGAAACATACCAAGGGCGTTATGAAAATAAAGGATAGGATTTTTGTCGTTGAACCCTAAATAAGGAGGACTCTGTATGAAGAGTTTTTTCAGGCTATTGATTATAACAGTGTCAGCGGTTGTTATGTTGGCAGGATGTGCCCCACCTAAAAATGTTGTTCAGCCTACACAGGAGGAAATCGAGCCGCCACTCAGTAACGAGTCAATAAAAGTTGACGCCTACACGCTGAGACCTCAGACGGCCTTTCCGGGGTCAACCATAGAAATATCGGTACAATATACCCTGCGCTTACCGAAAAATAAGAGCCTGGTAGAAGTTACTGAAATCAGAACTTTAGTTATGGGCACTGAACCTGTTGAATTATCACGCAAAAAGATTATTCGTTCAGAAGGCTCTCACAAATCCACGATCAAATTCAGCCTGCCGATGGATATAGAAAAGGGCGACTACACACTTAGGACAGTTATTTCTACACCAGCAGAGACAAAGACAATAGAAGACACGCTGACTATTAAAAAGAAGGGCAGATGATGGAAAGGACAGCAGCTTAAGGATCAAAGACGAAGGGGGATAATCCCCCTTCACCCCTGTTCTCGCACACGTTTTATCTATTGAGTTTGGGCTGCCGCTCGTTGGCGGCTTCGGTACTCCGGCTATAGGCTATTATGATATATCCCCCCTTTACCTTATTTGAACTATTATTATATTATACTAAGCCTTGAACGTACTATTGAGATATGCTGCGGGATATGCAGCGCGTGGATAAGCCTCTGGTTATTGGACATGGGCCTCTGAGTTTGCAGGATGTGGAACATGCCGCAATGGGCAGGACTACCGTTTCTCTCGATGACACGCACGATTTCACCGCGCGTATTGACAGATCCGCTGAATATCTCGGTCTGCGGCTCTCTATGGGAGACCTTATATATGGCGTAACCAGCGGCTACGGCGCCGACTGGAAAACTACCGTCCCACATGAACTTACGCAGCGCCTTCCCATTAATCTCGTCAACTTTCACGGCTGCGCCACAGGAGAATTCCTTCGTATTGAAGAGGTTCGAGCCGCCATGATTATCACTATTAACAGCCTCAGCCGCGGCTACTCCGGCGTAAGAAAGGCAATCCTTGACCAGCTTGCCGCACTCATCAATAACAACATCACCCCGTGTATACCATGCGAAGGCTCAGTCGGGGCAAGCGGCGACCTTACGCCTCTATCATATATCGCCGCCACGCTCATGGGTCAGCGCGAGGTGTGGTTCGGAGACACAGTAATGCCCGCAGATGAGGCACTTACAGAAGCCGGCATTATACCCCTCATCCTGCACCCCAAAGAAGGCCTTGCGATTATGAACTCCACAGCGGTAATGACAGGGATTGCCGTGTTGGCATACTCACGCGCGTACTATATCGCCCGCCTTGCCGCTGCAATTACGGCAATCGCCATTGACGCACTTGGCGCTAACCACTCTCACATGGACAGCCGTATATTTGACCTGAAGCCGCACAAAGGCTCAGCGGCCGCGGCCGCATGGATTCGCACTCACCTGCAGTTTGTCAACGGCAGGGAAAATGGTTCGGCGCGCTGCCTCCAGGACAGATATTCACTGCGCTGCGCCCCGCATGTTATTGGCGCCCTGCTTGACGGCCTCTCATGGATTGGCAATATACTTGAGACAGAACTTAACTCTGTAAACGATAACCCTCTGATTTTCCCCGAAGAGGGCGCTATTCTAAACGGCGGGAATTTCTACGGAGGACATGTCGCACTTGCTATGGATATGCTTAAGACCGCCACTGCATCGATAGCAGACCTCAGCGACAGACAGCTTATGCTCCTTCTCAATTCAAACAGCGACTACGGCCTGCCCGATAACCTCTGCGCCCCGGAACTGCCGGACGGCCAGGCTCATCACGGTTTTAAGGCCATGCAGATTACCGCCTCCGCCCTAACCGCCGAGGCCCTTCGCAACACCATGCCCGCCTCGTCGTTTTCGCGCTCTACTGAAAGCCATAATCAGGACAAGGTAAGCATGGGGACTATCGCCGCGCGCGACGCGATGAGGATAATCGACCTGACCGAGAAAACCCTTGCCATTGAGCTGCTTTCCGCTCTTCAGGCAGTTGACCTCAGAGGCATTGAGAAATGCACCACAGCCAGCCGCGCCATTCACACATTTGTCCGCCGATACATACCTATGGTTGTAGAAGACAGACGAATGGACACGGACATCATAAGGGTACTACACTGGATACGCCTGCGGGAACTTCCACTGCAAGATATTGACATGTCTCTCTGATAATCAATAAGCCAGAGTACAGAAAGTCGGAGTACCGAAGCCGCCAACGGGCGGCAGCCGACATTCAATAGATAAAACGTGTGCGAGAACAGGGGTGAAGGGGGATTATCCCCCTTCGTCTTTAATCCTTTCATTCGGCCTGTATTTTCACGTATGCCTGTTTTCTTAATTCTGAGAGCAATGCGGTCAGCCGTGAGTTTACCTTTTGTTCTGTGAGGAGTTTTTCGATGTCTGCCCTTACGTCTGCTATGTCGGCCCCGGCGAATTCACTCTTGTTATTATTATAATAACTCTCTATATCCTCTTCTTTTATAAGCACATAGGAGCGAACCTTCAGCTCGATATACTCGGTGATTATGAGGTCTTCGTCCGTGCCGGCAATTTTCATAGATAATGCCGCCCGTTTCAGCAGAATGCGGTTTATCATCGTATTAAGGACTTCTTCTTTTGTAACACCAGGGATTTTCGCCTTCGTCTCGTTGTAACTCTTTGTGAATTCTGACAAGGTTATGGCGTCGTTATCTACAAAGGCGCATACATGGTCGATTAGCTCGGCGCGTAGGCTGCTGCAAAAAACTGTTAAAACAAATATGATGGATAGAAACATTTTTTTCATATCAGAACGCCTGCCCTATGCTGAAATAAAATCTGCCGGCTCCCTCGTTAGGCCCTCTGTTGAGTTTATATCCATAGTCGAGACGTATCGGGCCAGCAGCGGTCATATATCTTACTCCTAAGCCGGTAGTATATTTCAAATCATTCAACGAGTAGTCGCTTATCCTTGACCAAACATCGCCGCTGTCTATAAACGTTACCAGCCCGAAATTATCTATCACCGAGATGCGCATCTCTGCGTTGCCCATGAGATAGGCATTGCCGCCTGTGGGGTCTCCACTGGTGCCTTTCGGGCCAAGATTGTCCTGGCTATAGCCTCGTACCGTTGTGCTTCCCCCGAGGAAGAATCTCTCGATAAGGGGCATTTCCAATGTGTTCGCCCATCCCTGTCCTACGCCTCCCCTCATAGACAGGGCAAGGATTAAGCCCTTTGATATTCCCTGATAGAAGTTTACGTAGCCGGAGAGTTTTGCGAAGTTCGCCTGAGACAACAGCATCTTACTTGCCACCTTGAATGTAGTCCCTGCAAGAATACCGCTTGTGGGATTGAAAGGATTGTCCCTGCCGTCGTATATCAGAGAAGGTACGATGCTGATGATTGCCAGTGTGCCAGTATCTTCGTTTGTCAGGACCGCGTCCGGCTGGACATCCCATGTATTTGTTAACGAAAACTCATATGACAATGTTCCTTTGAGCTTTTCGGTAAAGTTCTTTGCTATGCCTACGCTTGAAGAGTATTTTTCTGTACGGTAGAGCACAGAACCTGAGTCAATATTGCGCTCTTCCTTCCTTTCGTACAACAGTGTTGCGTTGAAGGGAAGCACACTGCCAAAAAACCACGGCTCATCATATGTCAGAGACACTCTCCTGTTTTCCTGGCTTAACCTTGCCTTAAAGGCAATCTGGCGGTCCATACCCTGAAGATTTATGTACTTGACCTCGAAAAACCCCCTTATTCCCTCGTAGTCACCGTAGCCTATGCCGTAGTCAACCGAACCGGCATCCGCCTCCTTTACCTCGAATACTATATCTTTCACTCCTTCTGCGGTATTTACCGTCGAGATATTTACACTTGTAAAAAGCGAGGTCTTATATAATTCCCTCATTTCGTCATAGACTACAGACATATTCAGCGGTTCGCCCCTCGTGTGTTTTAAGACACGCCTGAATACCTCCCACTTTGTCCTCGTGTTTCCCCTTACTATTGTATCGCCAAAGTAATACCTCATCCCTTCGCTGATATTTAATACGACTGTGATTTCGGGCGTATCGCCCTGCTTTTCGACTTTGATGTCGGCCTCGACATAGCCCAGTTGAGTAATATATGTGAGGGCGGTTTGCCGGGCGTTAAATATCTCGCTCTCTACGTATGGCCTGCCAATTTTTATGTCGGCGGCAGAGAGGATTTTATCTGCGGCTATCTCCCGGTTCCCAACTACCTTAACCTCTTTTATAATAAGACGGCTGCCTTCGTCGATTTCTATGTTGAGCGTAACCGACCTGTTCACTTCGTTTATCTCAGGTTTGTAGGATTTCACAACTGCGGCGGGGTAACCCTCGTTCTGGATGTAGTCGGTAAGGCTCTCCTCATCGTCTTCGTCTGTATCGGGATTATAAGGTGAGTCTTTTTTTGACAGTATTGCCCCTGACAGTTGTTCGGAATTCAGTGAAGCGCCTTTAAATACTATATCGGCAATGTTGTACGCATCACCCTCAGTTATTGAAAATACCAGATTTATCTCATTTGGCCCATCTTGTTTTTCATATTCTACTTTGACATTGATAAAGCCGTTTTTGTGGTATAAGGTCTCTATCGAGGCAGAGGCCTCGTCTATTGTGTCTTCGTTTACGCTTCCATATTCGACAAACGGCATTTCCTTTTTCAATGTATCTTCAGAGATTTTATCGATACCCTTAAAGGTCAACACGAGCTTCTTTCCAGTGTCGATGTTTATAGTAAGAGTGCCTGTGGTTTCGTCATAGACACCTTCGGAGACAACAGGGTTGAAATAGAGGAGTTTCTTAATCATCAGATTTTTTGCCTTCTCTATCTGCTCGTCAATCTCATCCTTGTCATAGAGAACGCCTTCCTTTATGTTCAGAAGGTCTTTCACTTGGGCATCGGGGGTATTAATAACCAGGTGTTTAATTATCGAGGGTTCACCCTCGTCCACCGTCAGGTGGATTATCACCCCTGCGTTTTTTTTTCCTTTAACAACGTCGGACTTTATTGCGGCATTTGGGAAGCCTTTTTTTGCAAGTGTCTTTTTGAGTTCGGTGACGGCCATTTCGGTGCGTGCCTCCTGAAAGTCGGCGTCCTCCTTCAAACTGAATATGGCCCTAATCTTTTTGGAACTTAACTCTCCTGTGGCGTCAACCTCAACTGACTCTACAAAAGGACGTTCGATTACCTCCATGTTAAGAACGCCGGGGTCAGTGTAAAAAACCCTGATATCATTAAAACAGCCCTTTAAAAAGGCCGTTTTTATCCCCCTGGCTATCAGTTCGTTGTCAATTGTAGCGCCCTCTTTTATTCCAAACATGTATAGAAACTCTTTCTCGGCGATGCGGCTAAGGCCGGTTACCGTTATCATGGACACCACATCCTCTGCCGCCGCCCACGATGCCTGAAGGCATAGAATGAGAATCAGCGCGCTTGCGGCGTATCTTATCCTATTTAAATGTAAACCTGAACTTGACATCCGCGCCAAGGCTCCCTATTTCGTTTCTCTCGCCAACTATCGAGGTAGTTGGGTTAATCTTATATTCGAGCTTTATGATTTCACCTTTGGTCGTGCTGCTGGCCATTACCACATTGAGTTTGTTATCGAGGAATTTCTTGGATATTGTGACCTGCGGAGTTACTGTAGATTTTTCCTCGGCTGTTGAGGAGCTGACCTCAAAGCGGTTAAGGCCGGTGATGGTTTTGATTCTCTCTTCAACAAGGTTCTGATACTTGCTTGTTATGATGCTTGCCGCCGCCGTACTCCCCCCGTCAGGCCCGGCAAAGAGCTTTAAGATATCCGCTTCTTTTAGTTTCGGCTCGGAGGCCATCGTCAAATTAAACCTCTTTAACTGCCCATCGAGGAACATTCTGATATTATAGCCTTTCATTGTAGTTTCCGCCATAATGTTCAGGTATGGATTGATGTCGGCAGTGCCTGTGAAGTCGAGGGTTGCATGAGTTATGTCGAATTCCCTGTTCATAAAGCGCACCGTTCCCCCCTCCGCCATAACCCTCCCATAAAGAAGGGGCTGTGAGATGGTTCCCCTGAGGATTACGTCTAATTTGAGATTGGTCTCGGCGATGTTATTATCTATCGAGATATTTTTATCTCCTTTTATGGACAAATTCAGCTGTGTGTCCTTTAATGCGCCGGAGGACTGAGCAGCGCGGCTGCCGAAGATCATTTCCTGCCACGAGATACTTTTTGTATATTTGGCCATGTCAACCACTATGGCACCGGAGATGGACTGTTTGGCCATGTCCCCTCTGTATGTAACGCCGCCGTGGTATTTCAGCTTAAAGGCGTCAGGGTCTGTAAGCGGCATGTCCTTTAATATCCCGTCAAGATAGAACTGCCTGATATGAAAACCATCCAGCGCAACGGCACCGGAGGCAGAAAAAGTGCCCCCTCCGACCTTTCCGGTCAGACCGCTTACGACCATTTTATTGCTGTCAAAGGTCAGCCTGGCATTTATTTCGTTGATAAAGTATTTGGCATTTTTAAACCCGACAGAACCATCGATGATGTTGGTTTCACCGCGTATCTGAGGCTTTTTCCAATCTCCGGTGAGCGATACGGCAATATTGGCGTCGCCGTTGAGGTGGGAGAGCTTATCAGAGACACCCTGAAAGAAATGCAGCTTAGGTGAACCGTCAAGTTTGAGATTATAACTCCTGCCTACTACTAATCCTCCTGTGACAGAGAATTTAGCCGTGCCGCTTTTCAGGGCAAAAGAGTTAACAGTTATTGCCCTGCCGTCAAGGGACAAGCTGACTGGGGCTGTGCTGCTAAAAGTGTATTCACCGGCTGAGAGATTAAACAGGGGCATGTTCATGGTGCCGGTAACTGCGTCTCTGGTGCCTGCGAGTGCGGCTTTTCCCTCTGCGTAGAGTTTTACCTCCTGGGGGAGTTCCTTCATAAAACCAGACGCGAGAAACTCGTAATTGCCTTTTTTCATCGCAATATTGGCCGACCAGGGCATTGCCTTTGACAAAGACAGTCTGCCCTGCGTGGATACAAGGCCGTCAAACAGACTGCCCGACAGCTCGACATCCCCCTTCCGGATAGCACCGTTTACAACCGATGCCCCGATGTTCAGGCCCTTTATATTTAACCCCTTTGCCGCGTTAACTGTAAATGCAAGCGCTGGCGAGTTTAGACTGCCCTCGCCGCTAAAGGCACACGACATAGCGCCTTCTACGGCATATTCGCTAAACAACGGTGTGTCTTTTGCATTTATAGCGCAGCTTGCCGACTTCACATTGTACGTGAAGGCATTTATATCATGCCACTGCTTTCCTTTTTTCGAGATTGTCATATCCGCCGATATTGCCGAGCCTCCTTTTGCCACGGTAAGATTTTCCAGCTTTATTATATCGGCCTCATATGTAAATAAAGACGAAAGCCTCCCAATCTGGTGCTTTGACGCTGTCAGGGCGGGGATATCTAAATTACCGTCAAACTTCAGCCTCTCCGGTGAACCGGTAATCTTAAACGAGGTATTTATGAGACCTTCTGCCATCTCCGCGGTTGGATGTTTGGTTGCCAGTTCCCTGATTGCAACGTTTTGAGCGTTAACGGAAATGGAAAGAACCGGATTGTGAAAGTCAAATATAAATTTCGGGTCGCGCATCACAGCGCTGCCACTATATGTACTGCTGCCGGTAGTTAACGCGGCAGTGCCGTCTTCAATCACCAGACGTTCTTTGACGTATCTTACCACTGATTTCGAGTGGATAAACCCGATACCAAACATGCTCCCGTTTGATAAATCCACCGTACCGCTTATCACGGGATTTTTGCCGGTTCCCGTCATGCTGCCATCAAATGTGCCGCCCCCGCGAAGGTCTTCGCTGTATGGCCTTAGCAAATCCGCGGTATCTTTTGTCCTGATAAACCCTTTTAAGTTTAACGCGTCTGACTTTGTGTTCAGCGTACCGGCTACTTTGCCCTCAGACAGGGGGGTCTTAATCGTGACCTCGTGAATTGTTACATTATCGCCGCGCACTGAGACGCTGCCTGTCATTTCATCTATACGCTCTAAAACATTCAAAGCAGAAAGGGGCTTAGTTGCATTATCCTGCCGGACGAATTTAAAAGTCGCGTCGGGGCTGAACATCTGCCCTGCCGAGAGCAGGCGGCCTGAGACCTTGCCAAAAGAGACACCCGGGTCGAAGTTAATAAGTTTAAATACCGGTGGGCTGTCAACGTCCAGAACATCGACCTTCAGACTGAATTCGTTTACTACAGGCATATTCAGCACCGCCTCCGCCGACGTTACCCTGCCGTTGTAGAGAGTGGCCTTTCCATCGTGAAATTTGAGTTTATAGTCTTCGTAGAGAATACCGCATGAAAGCGTGTCAACATTTACTCCATAAAACCCGCCTTTTGTCATGAATGCCTCGCCTGTTGCCTTCAGGGTTTTTAACGTGCCGGAGATTTTACCCTTAAACTCTGTATCGCCGAATATGGGTTCATTCTCTCCAATAAGCTCAAGCAGGGTTTCGACATGGATTTTCCCTCCCACCGAGACATCAAGATTTGGCTCCCTGCCGTCATATCCCAGCACACCGGAGAGTTTTATATCGCCCTCTCTGGATTCCTTCAGGCCAAGGATTCGCTTCAGGTAGTCCATTTTTATATTGGCCTTTGTGTTAAGTTCTATTTTATTACCCTTAATTTCCCCTTTTGCCCTTATTTCGGCGCCGTCGGCCATAAGTGAAAAGAGGCTGATTTGATAGGAATCTCCCTTACGGAGCATCGATGGGGCCATCACCGCCTTAAACGTGATAGAATTGATGCGCGGCTTATAGTCCGGCTTATGTTTCAGAGCGTTTGAATCAAAATCGATATCGCTTAGTTTTGCCCATATTTCACGGGTGGTAAGTTGTCCTTTTATCTCAGCCAGGGAGACGGCATAACTGCGTTGTTCGTCTCTGAATTTGACATCGACTTTCTTTACATCGAGGGAGATGACTTCAATGGCCGCGGCATTCTTTTCAGATTTATCGTCTTTTTTGAGCCTTTTCATCAATTGATCAAGCTGCTTGCTGTCGGCATCCAGATACAGTGTGTCGATATAAAGTTTCTGAATAGTGATTTTCTTAAAAAAAAGTGGAAGTATTCTGAGGTAGGCCGTTGCGGATTTCAGTTTTATTATCTGGGTTGCCGTTTCGTCTTTAATAGAAAGGCCCCTGATACTGCCTTGCAAGGGGAATACACTTACATGTAGCTCATCTATGCTGACACTGTCTCCAAAAAGTTTATTCAGTTCCACGGTCAGGGCCTGCTTTGCGTAGCGAGAGCCATAGTAGTGGACGCAGAGTAGTACCCCGCTGACAACGGCCAGTATTAATATAAATTTCAGATATTTTTTCAATTCAATGTTTGCCATAGCTCTGCCATCACATTCATTATGGTATCGAATATAGGTTTCCGGGGTTTCCGGCTGCCGCTTAGTACATAAAAGACATCGTGGGCCAGGTCAGATTCGGTGTTCACTCTGGCCATGAGTATATTAAGAGAGTGCGACGCGAATATCCTTGTGATGTCATAGAGAAGACCCACCCTGTCCGACGCCATGACCTCAAATATCGTATATTGAGCATTGGATTCGTTATCCACTTCAAGCATTGGTTTGAATATGCTTTTCCTAACGGGATATTGTCTGATTACCGGCACCTTTGTGCCCAGGGCCGCGGCGGTTATCTCTTCTTTCAGCATGTCGTCAAGCCCGTCCCACCACAGGGCGCTTACGTTGGCTATTTCAATCCTGTCGATAATAAAGCCTGCATCGCAGCTGCTGAATGTCCTCAATGACACTATGTTAAACATTCTGGAGGACAGCACGCCGACAATGCCGGACAGAAGTCCCTGCCTGTCATTAGCGACAATAGTTATGCTTAGTGTGTCATCCCTATTTCTCTCCATTGAAAAGGCACATCCCGATTGCTTGAAATCGAGAAAGAGTGAAAATTCCTTTATCACCTTCTCCGGCGTGCCAGAGGCCAGATAGCGTTTGGGAAGCGTGCCGATGAACTCTGTTATTGCCCTTTTGGCGGCGGCCAGCTCAGCCGGAGCGAGGGTTTTCCCGTCTAAGTATTTGTCTATATACCGGTCAGTATCTTCTTTAATGCCGCGCATATTATTAAGTGTCCTCTCATAAAGGCCGGCAAGCAGGCGTTTCTTCCAGCTGGTGAAAAAATCCGGGTTAACTGCTGACATATCCGCATATGTGATAAGAAAAAGGGCGGCCAGAAGGCGCTCATTGCTGACCGAATCTGAGAAAGACGCTATTACCTCCGGGTCCTCGATGTCAGAATTGAACGCCGTGCGAGACATAAGAAGGTGGTGCCTGACCAGGTACTCGACCTCGTCCCTTTCGCCTTTGCTCAGATTGAATCTCTCCATAATGGGTTTAATCACCTTGTAACCCTCGGCTGAGTGCAGGGCGCCCTTTGACTTTCCAAGGTCGTGAAACAGGAGCGATAGATAAAGGATGTGTTTTCCATTGAAATCATGATAAGTCCTTCCTAACAGGCTGTCTGTGTCCTTATCGGCAAGTCCCTCCAGTGCCTTGATAGTAAACAACGAGTGCTCATCTACCGTATAGACATGATAAAACTCATGAACGACTAATGACCTCAGACCACCAAACTCAGGGATAAATCTGTCCAATACGCCGTCGTCATGCATAGCCCTCAGAACGGTGAAAACGCGGCTGCCCTTGAGTATGTCGATAAAGGCGGCTACCGCGCATGGGGATGACCTTGTCTTCCTGCCGATTATATAGAGGTGTCTCCTGATGAAATCCCTGAGAAATGAGGTAAAATCTTTGCCGGTGTTGCTGCGCATACGATATGCCTCAAGAATAAGACAGGGTTCTTTTTTCAGGTCAAGGGTGGCGTTTACCATAATCCTGTTCTGCGACAGAGAAAACGTCTCGTTTATTTTGGAAACTGTGAACTTACGCGGTATCCTTACGTAGGCCGACCCCGCGATGTTTCTTACTCTGGCAGTTATCTCCCTGACGGACTTTGCCTTCAGGTAATAAAAGCGAAGCAATCTCTCAGAGGCGCGAAAATACTTAGATGAAGAAAGCCCCAGTGCCCTGGCGGCATCGCTTTGCAGCTCAAAGGACAGGACATCGTTTGCCCTGCCGCTGATAATATGGAGGGCAGTCCGCAGCCTTAATAAAAAATCGTAGGACTTGAGGAGTTTTCTATAGTCTTCATGGGTCAGTATCTTTGACATATCCTCGACGCATTTCAGGTGCAGGGCGATTTTACATAGCCACAGGGCCTCGTGAATCTCTCTCAGGCCGCCGTCAGACTCCTTTACGTTTGGCTGGAGCATATATACCGATTTGCCGAATTTCGTAAATCTTTTATGATTTTCCTTAAGTCTCCCGACAAAAAAATCCCTGTGTCCTTTTATGAACACCTCGGGTTCTACCCTTTCGCGGTATCGCTTCAGAATGGTCTGGCTGCCGGCAAGAAAACGCGCGTCAAGAAGGGATGTCCTTGTTATTACGTCTCTTTTAAGTTCATCTATGCACTCGTCAGTTGTCCGTACGCTGTGGCTTAAGGGAAGGGAGCGCTCCAGGAGCTTATAGTAAACGGCCTCGACACTGTTGGTATCGCTTCTGTCGTTTATGACAAACATAAGGTCGATGTCCGAAAAGGGCGCAAGCTCACATCTGCCATAGCCGCCAATGGCAAACACGGCCATATTGTACGTGTCAAATCCCGCTGTAAGAGCAGCCGCAACGACGGCGTCAATCTGCTGCGAGTGCCAGCGCACAATGTCGCGTCCGGTAAAACCGTCGGCAAGCAGTCCTGCCATAGTGTTTAACAGGTTGATGTCTGAGGTAGTTTTCATTGTATAATAATAGTATTTTAGCCATTTATTTTACCACTTTTCGCGTAAACAAACTATGAACCGGAACATGAGCCGAGCGTCTGATGTTCCCTTGTTCATCTATAGAATAGAACTTGCTTGACAGGGCAAACGCATTAGAAATTGCCTCCCTTATTTTTGTCATTCCGGCCACATTTTGTCATTCCGGCTTGTCTGGAATCTGTCCTTATGCCTCAGAATATGCACAATCATCATAAAACTCCCACTAAAGGGAAGATTCTGGACAAGCCGGAATGACTGAAATGGACAAACCGGAAAGATTGCATAGGTATCTTCTGCTTTATTTTTTTAAATGCGTTGCCCCTGACTTGCTTGATTTAAAGTATGACTTAATGGTTAAATTATGCTGTGGAGTGAGAATATCGCCAATCAAATGATGTTTTATAAGGAGGTGACTATCATGAAAAAAATGTTCCTGCTTTTTATTGCGATGACATTTATTTTTGTTTCTTACGTCAGCGCAGAAGATGCTACACTCAATAAGGCGTCTGTTCAGGGGAAATACAGCAATCTTATTCAACTGATGCCCTGCTCCAAGGACAAAAAGACCTACGGAGAATTCAATGACTATGGTAAATGGTCAGGAGGCGCATGGTGTGGTCAGAAAGGTCTGTCTGGTTACTGGGTATATGTTGCTCCTAATTGGTATGTATGGGGTGATAAGAACCAGTAAACGAGCTGTTTCATTCGCGCTTTAAGCCGTTTCTAAAGAGTTGTCATTTCATTAGGTTCTCCTCCATGGCGCTCTGAAAAGCGGTTGTTTCTGCATTAGGCCTCGGTCTTGCTGGATTCATCCGGCACGACCGGGAGCCGACATGCCGGGGTATTCTGTTTTCTTGTATTATTCAGTCAAAGTCCCTTGCCCTGTTAGCTTAACAATCTCAGAACATCTAAGCAGAAATAAAATGATCATAAATAAAATCTATTGACAAACGACAATTCAACAGAGTACCATAGCCAAGCTGTACCATATAACGACATGCAATGACAAATCATGACAAGTGATGACAGGTAAAGACAACTAATGACAGGTGATAACAGACAATGACAGGTAGTGACAAATGAGGACACGATGAACCTGACAGTGAAGGATATGGCAGCGCTTTTGAATGTCTCCGGCAAGACCATTTACAGAATGATTCAGAATGATACAATCCCCTGTTTCAGAGTAAGCGGCCAATGGAGGTTCGATAAAATTGAGATCTCTTCATGGCTTGAAGACAACAGGTCGTTTTCAAAGAAAGTTCACATTACTAAACCCTCCCTTGAAGACGAGGAGATAATATCCATATCGGAATTTATGCTAAGAGGCGGTATTTATTACAACATTCCAACAGGGTCAAAACAATCTGTGATTTTAAACTGTCTTAATCATATCAAGACAAGGATACCCGATATGAAGACCCGCGACCTAATGGCCCTTATTATGGATAGGGAGAATTTATGTTCAACCGCGGTTGGACATGGCATTGCTGTCCCACATCCAAAGACATTCGAATCGTTTACCTCTGTTTCCTATATCGCCCTTTGCCACCTGAAAAAACCAATCCCCTTCGGTGCAATGGACAACGAAGATGTAAGCACGCTTTTTTTTATATTCCCACGGAGTGAACGGCGTTTTCTGAGGATACAGTCAGTCCTGTTAAGGCTTTTGAAAGACGAGGATGTGTTATCTGCTGTAAAACAGGTATTGCCTCAGAATATAATCACTCATATACTGTTTAAAAAAGAGGCTGAGATGTTCGGCAAGGTGCCCCAATGATGCCAAAGATAAGAGTTACCCATGATTACCCCCATTGAATTATCGATTTTCTCTGCCATTGCGTTTGCCATACCTATACTTTTTGTTATAGTGATTGGCAATAGCAGACGCCTGTTGATATGCATATCTTTTTCTGTATCGGCGCTGGCCTCTTTAATCAATGTTGCAGCGGGGATTATGGCGGTTTCCAATGGCGAGGCGCAACATCTGATACTTCCGTTGGGGCTGCCCGCCCTTCCCTTTCATTTGAGACTTGACGAGCTATCCGGATTTTTTCTCGTTGTCGTCGGATTGCTTTCATTTTTTGTATCGATATACTCAATAGGCTATGTCAGCGGGCTTGCCACAGGCAAACCCGTAAAGAGGCTGATTGTGTTTTATAACATCTTTATTGCCGCGATGTTTATGGTGTGCCTTGCCGATGATGCTCTGTTTTTTCTGGTTGCGTGGGAGGTTATGGCAGCGGCATCCTACTTTTTGGTCATGTTTGAGGACGAACACAGCGAAAACAGGAGGGCGGCCTATCTTTACATGGTAATGGCTCACATCGGAGCTGTTTTAATACTTCTGTCCTTTGGAGTACTGGCGGGAGTTACGACGGGCTTCGAGAGTTTTACCGGTTATACTTTTGATGCGATGAGGGAGGCTAACATTCCTCCCAAGTGGGCAGCTGTGGCTTTTTTGCTTTCTTTTTGCGGGTTTGCGGCCAAGGCCGGCGTTATACCATTTCATGTATGGCTTCCAGAGGCACATCCGGTTGCGCCGTCAAATGTATCGGCCCTCATGAGCGGGGTAATGCTTAAAACGGCCATATACGGGATAATACGAATAACCTTCGATATAATCAGAGTGTTTCCATGGTGGTGGGGGACTATGGTACTTGTCTTAGGTCTGATTTCTGCCGTTATGGGTGTGCTTTACGCGCTGATGCAGCATGACTTAAAAAAACTCCTTGCATATCATTCGGTTGAGAATATTGGAATAATTCTTATAGGAATAGGGTTGTCTATGATATTTACCTCTTTTCGCCTTCCTCTCATGGCAGCGCTCGCCCTCCTGGCAGGTTTGTATCATACTATTAATCACGCTATGTTTAAGGGTCTGCTTTTTATGGGAGCTGGGGCAGTCCTTCATGCCACGCATGAAAGAAATATGGATGAAATGGGTGGTCTGATACACCAGATGCCCTGGACGTCCGCCTTTTTCCTCGTTGGCTGCATATCTATTTCAGCCCTGCCGCCATTTAATGGATTTGTCTCCGAGTGGTTGACTTTCCAGGCGTTTCTATTGTCTCCGTCTCTGCCTATCCCGATGATGAAACTTCTCATACCTTTGGGGGCAGCCGTCCTTGCATTAACCGGCGCTTTGGCAGCAGCCTGTTTTGTAAAGGTCTTTGGCGTGATATTTTTGGGGAACTGGCGGGGGCATCACCACCACGCGGCAGTTGAGGCCGGATGGTCTATGCGCATAGGGATGGCGCTTGCATCGCTTACCTGTCTTTGTCTTGGAGTTCTGCCGGCCATTGTCCTGAACTGGATGGACGTCATTTCTGAAAAACTTGCGAACACAAAGCTCATCAGTTCATCCGGGGTATATGGATGGATGTGGCTTACGCCTGTTGACCCTGAAAGGGCTTCCTACTCTGGCCCGCTTGTCCTTATCGGAATTGTCGCCGTATGTACGATAACTTATTTACTGCTCCATGTAAAGCCTGGAATGATAAGCAGGGTGCCGGTCTGGGATTGTGGGTTTCAGAAACTTACCTCCAGAATGCAGTATAACGCGGTATCTTTTTCTATGCCTTTTCGCAGGATATTTGGGTATCTGTTTGATATAAAAGAACAGATACGGCTGTCCCCGCAACAGAGGCACACGGCCTTTCCTGTGAAATCCAATTACTACCTTCGCATAAGAGACCGTTTCTGGGGTTGGATTTACAGACCCGTTATCGATAGGGTCGTTTTACTTTCCCGAAAGGCAGGTTTGCTTCAGCATGGGCGGATACATGTGTACCTTATATATTCATTTCTGACAATAATCGTTCTGCTGGCCTTGTTATGACAAAACCACTGCATTTAATTTTAATAGAGATTTTACAGGTCGTTATAGTCATTGCGGCAGCCCCTGCCTTTCTGGGATGGGTGGATATGCTGAAGTGCTGGTTACAGGGGAGGACTTCCGCCGGAATAATGCAGCCATACAGGAATATTGCAAAGTTATTCGTCAAAGATGTGGTGCTTGCAGACAATGCCTCATGGATATTTCGCATTACCCCGTATTTGGTGTTCGGGACTGCCGTAGTTGTTGGAAGCGTTATCCCTATAATTTCGACAAACCTGTTTTTGGCCCCCAGTGCCGATATTATTGTGGTAATAGCGATTTTTGCAACAGCCAGATTTTTCATGGCATTGGCCGGCATGGACATAGGGACGGCGTTTGGCGGCATGGGCGCCAGCCGTGAGATGATGATAGCCTCTCTGACGGAGCCGGCCATACTTATGGCTATTTTTACTGTGTCTCTGGCCGGCAGGTCAACATCTCTGCTTCATATAGTACAGTCATTTTCCAATGGGGCGTTAGTGCTGAGACCATCGATTGTGTTTGCAGGCATAGCGTTTGTTCTTGTGGTTATTGCCGAGGCAGGCAGGGTTCCGGTTGATAATCCGTCAACGCATCTTGAGTTGACGATGGTACACGAGGCTATGATTCTGGAGTATTCCGGCAGACACCTTGCGCTTATAGAGTGGGGATCGATGATAAGGTTTTTTCTTTTTGTTACACTTGGCATTGCATGCTTCCTGCCATGGGGAATAGCTTCCACGGATGACGCGGGGAGTATCGCCGCATCTGTGTTTTTTATGGTTATAAAAGCCGCTGTTATTGGGGTTGTTGTAGTGCTGATAGAGACCGGGCTTGCAAAGATGAGATTATTCCGGTTAACCGAATTCCTGGGGGCTGCTTTTTTATTGTCAACCCTTGGTGTGATTGCCTTTTTTATTCTGGAGTGATATGAACTTACAATTACTGGCACAAATAAATAGTTTCCTGGCAGCCCTGGTGTTGCTGACAGCCTTTGCGATGTTGTCACAAAGAAAAATAAATAGTTTGGTTACTTTATTTGCGTGGCAGGGTCTGTTTCTTTCAATCAACACAGCGGTAGTGGGCTTTGTCGCTGCTAAGCACCACCTGTATATATCGTCGCTATTAACATTGTCAATAAAGGTAATTCTCCTGCCATATATATTACATGTCCTTATAGTGCGCCTTAAGATTAGAAAAGAGATGGAAACAATAATGAATATCCCTACGACGATGCTGATAGGGATTGCCCTTGTCATTTTTTCCTATCATCTTACCGCCCCTGTCAGGGAGATGTCCACTCTTATAACACGCTCCACGCTTGCGGTTGCCCTTGCAACCGTTATGATTGGTTTACTTATGATGATTACGAGAAAACATGCCGTTACCCAGATAATTGGATTTCTTGCAATGGAAAATGGACTTTTTTTTGCCGCTACCAGCGCGACATACGGTATGCCTCTTGTTGTGGAGCTGGGCGTTGCCCTCGATGTCCTGATTGCCGCATTCATATTCGGAATATTTTTCTTCCATATAAGCACCACCTTCGACAGCCTTAGTGTGGAGCAGATGGAAAGCCTGAGGGAGGACAATTGACCCCCGTGAGAAAAGCGGCATGATACTCCTTGTTTTGATTATAACGCCCTTTGTGGCGGCTATGATATTGGCCTTTATTGGCGACAGGAAGGTTGCTCCCGTCATAAATATCTTTAGTTCATTTTTGACATTTCTGGCCGGAATTGCCCTTGCCGTCGAGGTATTCAGACATGGTCAGTTTGTAGCGGGCGGGAAATTCTTCTTTGTTGACGCCTTTAATGTGTATCTGTCTGTGCTTACCGCTTTTGTCTCTATGACCACTGCCGTTTTCAGCCGCAGGTATATGCAAAGAGAGAAAGACCATGGCAAGGTTGGGCATACGCGTATGCGTTTTTATCACGCAATGTTTCAGATGTTTATATTTGCCATGCTCCTGTGTCTTCTGACCAACAATATAGGGGTGTTGTGGATTGCGATGGAACTTGCAACGTTATCCACAGTGCTTCTTGTCTCGCTCTACCGCACACCCAACGCTATCGAGGCCGCGTGGAAGTATTTTATACTCTGCGGCGTTGGAATTGCTCAGGCGCTTTTTGGCACCGTGTTACTATACTTTGCCGCCGAGAAGGTCATAGGAGAGGGTGGTGAGGCGCTCCTTTGGACAAATCTTATCGAGGTAAGCGGCAGCCTCGAGCCAACAGTTCTTTCCCTTGCCTTTGTCTTTCTGGTTGTGGGATATGGTACAAAAGTCGGCCTCGTTCCTTTGCACAATTGGCTGCCTGACGCGCATAGCGAGGGGCCAACGCCAATTTCCGCGGTGTTGTCCGGGCTTTTGTTAAATATTGCCCTTTATGCCCTTGTCAGGTGTAAGGTACTTGTCGATGGCTCAACTCATACCCATTATGCCGGAAACATTATGATGGGCTTTGGGATTATCTCTATTTTGGTTGCCTCATTTTCCATTCTAAGGCAAAAAGATATTAAACGCATGTTTTCATATTCGTCTATCGAGCATATGGGCATAGCGACGTTTGCCTTTGGCCTTGGCGGCTCTATAGCCACATTTGGAGCACTTTTACATATGCTCATGCACAGCATTACAAAGTCTTCCATATTCTTTACAGTTGGGCACGTCTGTCAAATGAACCAGACACAGGAAATCTCGAGGATAAAGGGATTATTCAAGGGGGACCCGTTTACCGGTTGGAGCCTGATGCTGGGTGCTATGGCAATTGCCGGAATGCCGCCATTTGGTATCTTCACCAGTGAATTCCTGATACTGACAGCTACCATAAAAGACGTTCCGCTGTTGACACCTCTTATACTTATCGGACTGGCAGTTGCGTTTGCGGGGCTTCTCAGGAAGGTGCAATATATGGTATCAGGCGATATTCCCTCGTATTTCAAACAGTTGAAGACTGCCCGCACACCGGTTATACTTCACATGGCTCTGGTGCTTGCCCTGGCCTTTTATATGCCTGCTTTTCTTTATAAATGGTTTCAGGCAGCGGTGGAGTTGTTAAAATGAACGGATTAGCGAACGCCCTCATGGCCTCGTTTGGCAAGGATGTTGTGGCCGATGAAAACGCAACTCCCGCTACATTTACTGTGCCGGCGGAGAGATTTGCAGATGCGGCCAATATATTAAGGGAATCATACGCGTTTCTCTGTGCCGAGTGGGCTGCCGACGATACAAACTCAGGCAGGGGTTACAGTGTTTACGCCTGCTATAGGGCGGGCAGCGAATACCTGATAGTAAGGGCTGAATTGTCTCGGGACAATCCGGAGTTTCCAAGCCTTGTCAAACACTTTGTACCTGCCTATAGATTTGAACGCCAGATCAGGAGTCTGATGGGAGTTATCCCGAGCGGGCATCCAGACAGCAGACCCTGGATTAAATTTGAGGACTGGCCGGAGGATGCCTGGCCGCTGAGAAAATCCTTTGACGCCGCCACAAAGATGCCGCGTCTGGATGGCCAGTACGCATGGCTTAGGGCTGAAGGGGAAGGCGTGTATGAGATTCCGGTTGGCCCGGTACATGCCGGTATAATTGAACCCGGGCACTTCAGATTTCAGGCGGTTGGCGAGACCATAATAAATCTTGAAGAGCGCCTCGGTTACGTCCATAAGGGGATAGAAAAGAGGTTTGAATCAATGACATGGGAGACAGCGGTTAAATTAGCCGGGCGCGTATCGGGCGATACAACGGTAGCTCACTCGATGGCCTACTGTATGGCGCTTGAGTCGATGACGCACAGCGATGTACCAGTGAGAGCCAAATGGCTCAGGGCACTTTTCCTTGAAAGGGAACGTATTGCCAATCACATTGGGGATATTGGGGCTATTTGCAATGACGCGGCCTTTGCCTTTATGATATATCAGTGCTCCAGACTTAAAGAAGTTATGATTGCCAATAACCTTAAACTCTTTGGACACCGGTTTATGATGGACAGGGTTATACCAGGTGGTGTGACAGTCGATATAGATGCCGCAGCCAAACAGGAAATTCTGACTGAGCTGGATTATCTGAGCGAGCAATTCGACGTGATAGTTCGAATTTATGAGGAAAGCTCTTCACTCGAGGACAGGGTGCGCAATACGGGCATCCTCACATCGGAGTTGGCAAGAGAGCTGTGCACGGTAGGAATAGTTGCCCGTGCCAGCGGGTTAAATGTGGATTGCAGGGTTCATAATCCATTTCCTCCTTATGATTCAATTGGGATAGTGTCACCGGTGCTTACCGCAGGGGATGTTCATGCAAGGGTATGGGTGAGGGTAGAGGAAATCAGGGACTCTATACGTCTCATCAGGCGCATACTTGGACAGATACCTCATAGCCCCATAGCCGCCAGATGCAATACCCCGTTACCTGAAACTACAGGGTTTGCGGCAGTGGAGGGATGGCGCGGTGAGATAATATACTGGCTTGCGTGCGGTCAGAAGGGTGAGATAAACAGGTGTATGGTCAGGGACCCTTCCAGTGTAAACTGGTTAGCGCTCGAGCAGGCGATAAAGGGCAACATTGTCCCTGACTTCCCGCTTTGCAACAAGAGTTTTAATCAGTCATATTCGGGACACGACCTATGATTAGAATCCTGCGGCAGATATTAAGGACAGGCATAGTTACGTGTAAGTGCCCTCAGATTGACGACCCCAATATCAGGGTAACAGGGATCAATTTAGAGAACTCTGTAAAAAAGCGTTTCAGAAGGAGTTTGTCGGTAAGGGAGGTGGACTCCGGTTCATGCAATGGCTGTGAACTTGAAATCCATGCCATTAATAATCCTGTTTACGACTGTGAGAAACTTGGGATACACTTCACGGCCTCCCCCAGGTTTGCCGACGTCTTACTTGTTACCGGACCGGTAACTAAAAATATGGAAATAGCCCTGAAGAGGACATATGATGCCGTCCCATCACCCAAAATAGTGATTGCCGTTGGGGACTGCGGGTGTAATGGCGGGATATTCGGAGAAAGTTATGCCTCATTAGGAGGCATTGACAAGGTTATTCCGGTAAACATCTATATCCCCGGGTGCCCTCCAACACCCACCGATATTCTGAATGGATTTTATAAGATATTTCTCTGATACGCTAACTCTTTTTTGACGAGCTGAAATACCCTGCCCTTATCACAACTAAAAAAGACAGCGTTAACCCGACAGACAGCCCGATTATACCAGCCACTTTCAGATAAATCAGCAGGAATAATGCCCCCATTACCAGTATCAGCCTCACCATATTGAAGATAAGCATTACAGGGGCAACCTTATCGGAATTCAGCAGACCGCCGATACTCTTTGAAAGAAATACAAAGTTCAGCAGCCCCACAATCCCGCCCAGCAATATACTCAGCGACATCGACCCATATCCTGCCACCAGCGATATAACTATCGCAACAGCTAAGGCCACTAACGTCTGAACGGTCACAGTTCTAATCATCTTTTGACAATTCCCTTTTCGCAGTCCTGAACAATTCTACAAAACCGGAGATAATCCCCAAAATAAGAAACGTTACTGTAAGATATGGCCTTGTGTTAAAAAGCATATCAAGCCCCTTCCCCATAAAAAATCCGACAAATGTTGCCACAACGATATTAATGCCAACCTGGCTGGCAAACAGCAGATGCTTAAAACCACCTGAGCCTTTTTCAGCCATTAATCATACCAGCGTCAAAAATCCATTGCCAGAAACAAGACCTTCTGAGGCGCATCTCTGAAGCACCGATAAGGCGTAAGCTATGCGGGGGCACACAGGGCAAACGCATTAGAAATTGCCTCCCTTATTTTTGTCATTCCGGTCCCATATTTTTGTCATTCCGGCTTGTCTGGAATCTGTCCTTATGCCTCAGAATATGCACAACCATCATGAAACTCCCACTAAAGGGAAGATTCCAGACAAGCCGGAATGACGGAAAGGGACAAGCCGGAATGATTGCATAGGTATCTTCTGCTTTATTTCTCAAATGCGTTCGCCCTGCAAGGGCGCACCACTCTGTTGAGGCGCTCTTCTTTGCTGAGGCGCTCTTCTTTGCTGAGGCACACTGCTAAAGTGCCGGGTGGCGCAACTATTAATGGTGGACAGGGACTTTTCGCCTCTGTCCCTTCGGAATCAGACTCAGTTCGCCCTTATAGATAGGTATAGCCGTTTTTATCATAAGTGTATAGATAAGCGCCCCTATAGCCCAGATGCCGGCAGTCACGAGCAGCTCCGTTGCCGAGGGCAGGTAATCGTAAATCTCCCCGAGTGTGTCAGGAATAAAGCCGGGGACAATCAGCCCCATGCCTTTCTCTATATACACACCTATCAATATCAATACGCACGCCACATTGAGGGAAAAAAACTTATTCCTCATCTTTGAGTTTAAAAACATTATAAAGGCTGTAAGATTACAAAACAGGGCAATCCACGTAAACGGCACAAGGACATTGTGATGCACACCCCCTTTTTCCAAACCAAAAAACAGATAGTCCATTGGAGCTAAATGAATGCTCTGCGAATAAAACTCCTTAAATATCTCAGCGGCATATAAGAACAGATTAAACCCCATCGCGTAGGCAATTAATTCGGCTATCTTTTGAATGGCCTCGTTTGAGATTTCAACTTCGGAGACCTTTCTGGCAATCTGAAAGACTAAGATCATGAGCGCCGGGCCGGAACACAGTGCCGAGGCTATAAAGCGGGGTGCCACAATCGAGGCGTTCCAAAATGGGCGGGATGAAAGTCCATTGTATAAAAACGCCGTTACAGTGTGAATACTGAATGCCCATGGTATGGACAATAACACAATCGGCCACATGATAGACATCTTGTACTCCTTCCCATGCGCCGCCCTGTAGAGGACATAAGTTACCGCCGACAGATTTATTATTAAATAACCATTTAACACTATGACGTCCCATACCAAAAGAGAAGCGGGGAAATTAGGGTGCAACATAATGTGCCATGCATAAAGCGGTTTACCCATGTCGCAAACGACAAACAGGATACACATCGTTACCGCCATTACCGCCATCATCTCTCCAAAAAGCACTATTTCTTTTATTGGTTTAAAATTATATATATACGACGGTATAACAAGCATCACGGCAGCCGCCGCAACACCGACGAAAAATGTAAAGTTGGAAATATAAAAACCCCACGACACCTGATCTCTCATGTTTGTAACTATAAGGCCATTGTCGACCTGCCCAAAATACGCAATTGCCCCCATGGCTATAAAAAACCCCAGGATAGAAAGCCATAAGTAATACATCTTGTTTCCCTTAATTATATGGCGTATTAAGTCGATGATAAATTCTATCATTGCCTCTGCCTCTCCTCTACAAACTAAAGAAATAATAAAAGCTAGGATTAGTGTTAAGTTCTTCTTTCAGCCTGAATACCCGCTTTGTCTCGATACACTGACTTATTTCGCTCTCAGGATCAAGGAGATTGCCGAATTTCCTGGCACCTACAGGACATATCTCGACACACGCGGGGTATCTGCCAGGATTTTCCCTTGTCCTCTGGATACAAAACGTGCATTTTTCCACATGGCCCTTGAACTTAGGGCGATTGCCAAGGTAGTGGGTATTGGGATTAAACTGCTCTGGTGGAACCTGAGGGTCAGCCCAGTTAAATTTCCTCGCGCCATATGGGCAAGCCGCCATACAATACCTGCACCCAATGCACCAATTGTAATCGACAACCACAATACCGTCCGGCTCTTTCCATGTCGCCCCTGTAGGACATACTTTAACACACGGCGGTCTGTCACACTGCTGGCACTGCACGGGCATATAAAAGTGCCCCGGCTCCGGCACCGTTTCGTGCTCATAGTACTTGCGCGACTCCTCGAGGTCACTTACCCATTTCTCGCCGCTTTTAAACTCTAACACAGTTATATACTGCACCTGCGGTTTACGAGAGAGATTGTTCTCGGTAACACAGGCATATACGCAGCGCCTGCATCCGATGCAGCGCGAAAGGTCAAGACCATAGCCAAATTTTACACGAGGCAGGGCTTCGTTTGTCTTAATATCGATACTCACTCCGGTTTTGTCCTTATACTCTTTTTCAAGCCTTTTGGCGACGGACTTTTTTTCCTCAGGCGTCATCTCCCTGAAATACTTCTGAAAAAATGTCTCCCATAAAGACGCATCGCTCTTATCTGCCGGCATTAGCAGCCCGCCAAGACCAATTGCCGCGCTTTTTATGAAGTCTCTTCTTTTCATGCCTTAGTTCCTTAATCCCTTATTTAGGCTTTTATTTTTCATATCATTTATCATACTGGGGAATATATATCTTCTTTTCTTCGATAGTGACCGGCACAGAACCCTTGACCTTCATAATCTCCGTAGGTCCGGCCGGTACCGGCAATGGTTTCAGCGGCTTAAATTTTGGAGAATGGGGGTTGTGGCAATTAACGCAGAGGGAATACGTCTTGTCACCATTCCAGTACCCTACCCTCTTCCCATGAATACCTATTCTCCAGTCCCTTAAGATATTCCCGTGGCATTGCCCGCATACCTGATATAATTTATCAAACGGAACCAGCTCTCCGCTTGCAAGGTGCAGCATATCCCTGTTTGCGGCGTCATGGCAGTTCAGACACCAATTATCGCCATGCCTGAGCTGAATCTCTGTGTGAAACCCAAGCACACGCTTTTCTTTATTAGGCGGCATCGCAGCGTGACACGACGTACACGGGAAAATCCCCTCCGTAAACGGCGGCTTTGTCGTAGTAAATTTGGGAAAGCCCTCCTCGGAAACTGCCAGCCCATGCAGCATAAATAATAAAACTACCGCCGATATGACCGCCGCGCAAAACTTACCTTTCATCTTACAATCTCCTTACCGCGCTACCCATTTTAGATTCCTCTCCAGCAAATATAACATGCGCGAGAAAATATAGCAACTAGTGTTTCGCATTTTCTTTACTACTAAGAAGACCCTCTGTGAAGCCGCAATCCTCTTCGTTGAATACCTCCGTAAATACCGGAAGCACCTTGTTAAATATGAACAGCAGAAAAAGCGGCATAAGCAACAGAACTGTTATAGGGAACGGGCCTTCTTTTAATGCCTCTATACTACGAGGTATTATTGGCATATCATATGTCAAAAACCCTGCTAAACTCTTAGACATCGACTGTCCACCGATTACCACGTCCCAACGCATCTGAAATACCCCTATTAAGACCAGCGCAGCCGAAATAAACGCCCTGAGCATCGTCAACCTGGGCAGCAACAACAGAACGAGAGGCAGTATCATACCAAAGAGCCACTGAACGACCAGCATCTTAAAGGCAAACCTCTGAAACAACAGCTCACTCATTATGCTCCAGAATTCCTCGGCCGTGTAGGCATGAAATATAATATCGATACTTTCAAGTACAATGGCCGCAACGAGAAACCACACCAGAACCTTGCACATACTCCTTATCGAGGCCCCGCAGATAAAATTTCTCTTCAGAGACATACCCACTATATATGTTACGATACATCCGGCAACACCGGAGATAATCGCCGACATCAAAAATATAAACGGCATAAGCGGCGTCTTCCAAAGCGGCACTGTCTTAACCGAACCAAAGATAAAACCTACGTAACCGTGCAAAAAACAGGCAGCGGGGATACCAACCGCCGCAAGAATTTTGATTATCCTTTCATCCGTATGGAGCGCCTTTTCACTTACGTCAAAACTGCCAAGCGTCATCGCTTTGTAGAGAAGCCCGAGCAAACCTGCTTTCTCCTTTGCCTGCTGTACGATAAACGGCCTGAAGACAAACCATATCTCGGCCAAAACAATGGCCATATATGTCAGATAAACTATTGTAAAGGCCGCAATGGCCGAGTAAAAATGCGGCGTCATAATCATATGTACCGAATTGAACACTTGTGTCAGGTGCAGCCCCAGAGGAGACGTGGCCATCAGGAGCAGGGCAAAGGAAAAAACCAGGGAAAACTTCGCCACGGGCTTCAACTCCTCCTTCCCAAAGACATGATACATGCTCGATAATACGAACGCCCCCGCCACAAGTCCCGTTATATACGGATATACCACTATGTGTATCGTCCAGTAAATGTACTCGTTCGGATAAGTAAACCCTTCCTTTATAGTCCATAATGCCCCATGGGCCAAATGCTCTTCCATTATTCCACCTCGCAAGTTTTATAAACTATTTTAATATAAAATTCCATTTTGCCGTCAACGAACTATGTCGTCCAAACCGATATAAAACACCTGGGGTTCGTTGCCGTATTCCGGCTTTAACACCATGACCCGGTGTGTGCTGATTATCTTAAACACTTCGCTTGCCGGGTCGTTGAGCAGACCTATCTTCCTGGCCCCGAAGGAACACGCGTCCATGCAGGCCGTATTCATCCCTTTTTTAATCCTGTGGTAACAAAAAGTGCACTTGTCGGCAGTGTTGGTTATCGGGTGGAAAAAGCGGGCAAGATACGGACAGTTAGTTATACAGTATCCGCACCCTATGCACCATCCACGGTCAACCAGCACTACGCCGTCGTCTGTCTTATACGTTGCCCCCACGGGGCATACCTGTACGCACGACGGTTTTTCACATTGATTGCAGAGCTTGGGAACAAAAAGCCCCTTTGCGACGTCGTCTTCGTTGATTTCCTTGCCCTGCGGGTCATTCTTCGTAAAACCGTATCTGGCTCCATGAGGAGAGTCGATTATAACCTCCCCATCTTTAAGCTGAACATATCTCTCAACCCATGTCCTCTGGACCTCGGTATCGAAAGGTATCTCGTTTTCCAGCTTACAAGCCTTTGCGCACATGCCGCAACCCACACATTTTGTCGTATCGACGACGAAGGCCCAACGCTTTTTTTCGCTGAACGGACGTATCAGCGAGGCTGCCGCCTCCGGCTTTAGTATCTCCAGAGCGCCTAACGGGATAACAGTGCCGCATACGGCCAAAAGCCCCATCTTTAAAAGTTCCCTTCGCGATAGATTCATTACATGTTCTCCTTTATTTACCAGCGGTCTTAAAACCGGCCGAATGTACGTCATGGCACATAACACACTCTATGCCAGGGTTGTGTTTTGTCGGGTCGATCATCTTAAATTTAACTGTCTCTGCAGTCGTACCCTTTGTAATAACATAAGTCTGAGGTCTGTACGGAAGCTCGGCATGACAGCGCTTACACAACTCGCGCGAACGCTCTATGCCTATTTCCAGGAGATAGCCAAAGTCATCTTTCAGATCGATCGGATGGCTTTTCTTTCCCGGCTCAAACATGGCGTGGCAGTTTTCGCACTGCACATGTTGATGTCCCGAATCCTTTATCTTATTGACCAGTTCTGAATGGCACTGCTGACAAAAATCCCTTCCTTTGTGCTTGACGGGAAAATTCTTCCACACCTCTTCACTGCTCAAACGGTGCCATTGGAACTTGTAATCACCGTTTTTTGCAACAAAGTCGGATGGGACGAATATCACCCGAAATACGATAATAGATATCATTACTGCTAATACTACGAATAACGGTCTCCATGCATGGCTCATTTTATCGCACCTCTCATCTTATAGCACCTCTCATTTTATCGCACCTTCCATCTTAAAATTATGCTCATACTGTAAAATTAAGGCTATTATAATACTTGCTTTGTGTGATGTCAATCACTTTTTTAAGCCGCATAAAAAAAATAATCGTTGCAGCTGGTACCCGCAGACCCATCATTAATCGGTGTTTTTGTAAGCTAATAAAAAAAGCAAGAAACCAGTTGACATTGACGATAGCCCTGTGGTATAACCGAACGCATGGGATTTGACGGCACTACTGGGAGGTTCGGCCGGCTGAGGATGAGCGCTTTGTACTGTTAATGTTTGGTTTCATCGACGTGCGGGACTGATTGAGGAGAAGAGATACCGCGATAAAGTCATTGCGGTAGATTTTTTCATGCCTGGTTTGTTCAGGTATAACCTGACATGGCAGGTGCGTCAAATACATGTGTGCCGGGAGTATGGTTATGAAGAATTGTTGGGAAATCAAAGGATGCAGCGGTAGTTTGAGAGATTCGTGTGTTGTTTACATCGAGGGGATGGCACCCGTTACCGGTGGCGTCAATTGCTGGGATTATCTGAAGTGTGAGGAGACCAAGAGGAATAATTGTTGCGCATACCAGCAGAGGCGAGGCCAGGATTGCTGGAAAGTAACGAGTACTCTCTGTGAAGGTATTACGATATTAGAGTTTAAGGATAAAATGAAACTTTGCAGAAAATGCGAGTTTTTCGTTAAACATGCCAAAAAATCATAAATACTTTAGGGATATCCAGATAAGGTTGATGGCAATCGAGGGAGGTGCGGAGCGGTTATAGTGCTTTAATGAGTATGCAGGCGGCCCTCCGGCTCAAAGCCGGTAAAGTGTGCAGGGCTGTGGAGTATATGCTGTTGGACCAAGGATACTGAACGGCGTTTTGGAGCTAAGGTGTTGTATTAAACTGGCTGGGCTTAACGAGCGGCGCATAGCTGGCCGTATGGAGAAGGACATGAAGCTGCATGATATATTGGTAAAAGAAAGCAGTAACATTTTAAATGGATGGTATAGTCTCATACTCAAGACATATCATCCTGACAGCGAAGTCTTTCTTGCCAAAAAGAACGACCCTTTCGCCAATCCTATAGGGCACAACATATCTGTATCCATAAAAGGGATACTGGAAGAGCTTCTGAACAACATGGTGCAAGAGCGTATCGTGGGTTTGTTAAACGATATTATCAGAATAAAGGCTGTCCAGGACTCTAACCCATCAGACGCAATTTCTCTCCTGTTTTTATTGAAGCAAACCCTGAGAGACGCGACAAAGGGATATATCGAAGGGGAACAGCTGTTCAGGGAATTATTGGCGTTTGAAGATAAAATAGACAGACTAACCCTGCTTTCCTTTGACATCTTCATGAAGTGCCGTGAAGATATTTTCAATATTAAGGTTAATGAAATACGAAGAGGTGCCTTTATGTTTACAAAGAGAGCAAAGGTTGAAGACGATAAGCTGTAGCAATAAAATTGACAGGAGGTTGTCTTAATGAAAATCTTACTTCCATTCCTTGGAGTGATGGGGCTTGTGATAGTTGCCTTTGTAGGTGTCGAGCTGTTAAACCTGCAATATCTCTTTGGAGTAATCATACCTTATGTTGCCTTTATCACCTTTATGGTGGGGGTTGCCCTGCGCGTATTAAAATGGGGCAAGTCGGCAGTTCCTTTTTGTATCCCAACCACGAGCGGACAGCAGAAATCCTTTTCATGGATCAAACACAACAGGTTTGATAATCCCTCGAACAACCTTGAGGTTGTTGGCAGGATGGCCTTAGAAGTCTTACTTTTCCGCTCTCTGTTCAGTAACACAGCCAGCAGTCTTAAAAAAGAGGAAGGAGACCTCGTACATGGCTCGAGCAAATGGCTCTGGATAGCCGGCCTTGCGTTTCACTGGTCGTTTTTCATTTTAGTGTTCAGGCATTTGAGGCTGTTTATCGACCCCATTCCACCGATGCTTTATCTGGTTGACAGTCTGGATGGCCTTATGCAGGTTGGCGTACCGGTATTGTATTGGACAGGACTGATTTTCCTGATTTCAGCTACATATCTGTTTATCAGGAGAGCCGTTATCCCGCAGGTACGTTATTTGTCTCTGCCTAACGATCATTTCCCTCTGCTGCTGCTTATCGTTATTGCTCTGACGGGGCTGGTCATGAGGTACTTCATAAAGGTAGATATCATCTATGTAAAAGACCTTACCATCGGGCTTTTCAAACTGAACCCGGTTATTTCGCACCACCTGGGGCTGATATTCTACATTCACCTGTTCATGGTAAGCGTTTTGTTAATTTATTTCCCGTTCAGCAAGCTAATGCATGCAGCCGGCGTATTTCTAAGCCCTACACGAAATATGCCAAACAACAGTCGTAGGATTAGGCACATAAACCCGTGGAACTATCCTGTCAAAGTGCATTCTTATGAAGAGTATGAGGATGATTTCAGGGAAAAAATGAAGGGTGTCGGCATCCCTGTAGAGAAGGAGTAGATATGTCAAATTCAAAACCAGATGAATTGTCTCAGATAAACTACATGCCTCCGGATGAAGACTGGATGGATACCGCGGTGCATATGAAAAAAGGTATGTACTGCCATGGCGCCAACGAAAACAGTCTTAAAACGGTTGGATTCCCAAACCCAAGACAGTGGTCGTCGTCTGAAACAAATTGGAAGCTGCCTGAGAACTGGCAGGAAATTGTAATAAAGGGAATGGCTGAAAGACTTGAAAAATACCGTTCGTTTCATATCTTTATGGATATATGCGTAAGATGTGGAGCGTGTGCCGACAAATGCCATTTCTTTCTCGGTACGGGAGACCCCAAAAACATGCCCGTCCTGAGGGCAGAGCTTCTAAGGTCAATCTATCGCAGGGAATTCACAAAGGCCGGCAGGATACTTGGAAGGTTTGCCGGGGCCAGAGAACTCACCGAGGAAGTACTAAAGGAATGGTGGTATTATTTCTTTCAGTGCACGGAGTGCCGCAGGTGTTCGGTGTTTTGTCCTTATGGCATAGATACCGCCGAAATTACAATGATTGCCCGCGAGCTTCTTAACCTCCTGGGCCTGAACATCGAGTGGATAGCAGGTCCGGTGGCCAACTGCTATATGAAGGGTAACCATCTGGGCCTTGAACCTCACACCATAAAAAGCAGCATGGAGTTTTTGGTAGATGAGATTGAGGAACTGACCGGCGTCAAAGTAGAGCCAACTTTTAACAGAAAGGGCGCTGAGATATTATTTGTCACCCCATCGGGAGACCTCTTCGCCGACCCGGGAACCTATACGTGTATGGGCTATCTGATGCTGTTTCACGAGTTAGGCTTAGATTACACATGGAGCACATATGCGTCTGAGGGCGGTAATTTTGGTTCGTTCACATCGAACGAGATGGGCAAGAGGCTCAACTCCAAGATATATGCCGAGGCAAAGAGATTGGGCGTAAAATGGATACTTGGCGGTGAGTGTGGCCACATGTGGAGAGTACTGAACCAGTATATGGACACATGGAACGGGCCGGCTGATTTTCTCGAGGCTCCGGTTTCTCCGATAACCGGTACCAAATTTGAAAATGCAGCTTCCACAAAAATGGTTCATATATCGGAATTTACGGCTGATCTGTTAAAACATGACAGGCTTGAGATTGATCCCTCGAGAAACGACCACTATAAGGTAACCTATCACGACTCCTGCAACACATCGAGGGGGATGGGACTCTTAGAGGAACCCCGCTACATAATAAATAAGGTATGCAAAAACTTCTTTGAGATGCCGGAAAACACAATCCGTGAGAAAACTTTCTGCTGCGGCAGCGGCTCAGGCCTCAATGCCTCTGAAAACATGGAGCTGCGCCTGAGAGGCGGCTTCCCGCGGGCAAACGCCGTAAAGTATGTACATAATAAATTCGGCGTGGATATGCTTGCCTGTATATGCGCGATTGACAGGGCGGCTCTGACCAGCCTGATGGACTACTGGGTGCCTGGGGTCAGGGTAATTGGGGTTACAGAACTCTTAGCTAATGCCATGAAGATGAAAGGAGAAAACGACAGGCAAACAGACCTAAGGGGCGACCCTCTGGCAGGAGCAGACGACGGAGAAGCTAAGGAGGATAGTGAAGATGCCTGACAAGGGTAAGATAATCTATTTGTTAGTTATCTTTATTGCAATTGCCGCCTTTCCATTTATCTATAACAGTTTGGCGACCCCTGTAGATATGAAGATAAAGCTGAATACACCTGTTATAGACAGTATGAAAGTTAAGCAGTGCATAGTTCCAAAAGAAGAAATGAGGCGTGGCCACATGAAGATTTTAAACAGATGGCGCGATGAGGTGGTACGTGAAAGCAGTAGAGACTTTGGCATGATTGACGGCGTAATGTATGAAAAGAGCCTTCAAAGGACATGCATGCATTGTCACTCAAACAAGAGTGAGTTTTGTGACAGATGCCACGCATATGCCTCTGTGGATATTTATTGCTGGGATTGTCATCTGGCGCCAAAGGAGAACAAGCCATGACGATAGATAGAAGACAGTTTTTAAAAGCGGCAGGGGTGGCAGGGATTTTAGGTCTTTTGAGTTCGCCTTTGTTTAAAGTTTTTGCCCCTGGTGAGCTTGAAGCCTCGGAAGAATTAAAAGAAGGCGGAACATTATCTGCCCTGCCCTTATCTGCCCAGAGGTGGTCAATGGTGGTAGATATGAAGGCTTTTCCATCTGTGGAGAGTTACAACAAATGTATCGATGCGTGTAACTATACGCATAATATACCAAAGATGGACACTGAAAATCATGAGATCAAATGGATATGGCCAGAGAAATACGAGCATGCCTTTCCGGATAGTTACGACACCTATTTATCGGAGAACATAGAGGCGATGACTTTTCTAGTCCTGTGCAACCACTGTGACAACCCTCCGTGCGTTAGGGTATGTCCCACGAAGGCAACATTTAAGCGGAGCGATGGCATAGTCGCTATGGATTATCACCGCTGCATAGGATGCAGATTTTGTATGGCCGCGTGCCCGTACGGCGCAAGGAGTTTTAACTGGAGAGATCCCCGTTTATTTTTAAAAAACATTAACCCGCTTTATCCTACAAGGACGAAGGGTGTGGTTGAGAAGTGCAATTTCTGCGCAGACAGATTGTACAGAGGCGAGCAGCCTGCCTGCGTTGAGGTGTCAGGCGGGGGACTTGTATTTGGAGACCTGAAGGATAAGAACTCTAATGTCAGGAATATTCTCCGCTCCAAATTCGCTATCACGCGCAAACCTGACAGAGGTACGCTCCCCCGGGTCTATTACATTATTGGTGGACATACCAGTACCACAGGGTGTGTTCCAGAGTGATGAGGTACGCTTCATTGAGTCTATTACTAATTAGGAGGCAGCTAAATGATTGAAAAGGCGCTATCAGGCAGCAAATTTTATTGGGCTTGGATGAGCTTCTTGCTGGTAGTAATATTAGTAGGGGTTTCCGCCTACGTCAGACAGTTCCACTATGGCTTAGGTATAACTGGTATGAGCAGGGACGTTTCATGGGGTTTTTATATATCCCAATTCACCTTTTTTGTAGGCGTGGCAGCGTCGGCGGTTATGGTCGTAATGCCATACTATCTGCATGACTTCAAGAGATTCGGAAGAATCACGATATTAGGTGAATTTCTGGCGATCCCGGCAGTCGTAATGTGTATGCTTTTTATTTCTGTTGACATGGGGCAGCCAACACGAATCCTGAACGTTATCCTATACTCCACCCCTAACTCTATAATGTTCTGGGATATGGTGGCCCTAAGCGGCTATCTGATGATTAATGTCCTCGTTGGTTGGACAACATTGAGTGCTCAACACAGGTTAATCCAACCGCCAAAGTGGGTCAAACCTCTGACATACTTATCTATACCATGGGCATTCAGCATACATACCGTTACGGCCTTTCTGTATTCCGGGTTACCGGCAAGGCACTTTTGGCTGTCGGCGATTATGGCGGCACGATTTCTCTCTTCCGCCTTTGCCAGCGGGCCGGCCTTTCTGATAATACTTTGTCTTGTAATTAAGAGGATAACAAAATTCAACCCGGGCGACAGGGCAATAAACAGTCTGGTAACGATTGTGACTTATGCCTTGATTGTAAACATATTCTTTGTAGGATTAGAGCTGTTTACTGCCCTCTATAGTCAGGTTCCCGGCCATATGCAGACATTTCAGTATCTCTATTTTGGTCTCGAGGGACATGGGAAGATGATACATTTGATGTGGTTTTCGACTTTTTTAGCCCTAATGGCCGTTATACTGCTGATAGTACCTGCTACACGGGCAAACCAGATAACACTGCTCATCGCTTGTGCGTCAGTGCATGTATCGCTGTGGGTTGATAAGGGATTTGGCTTTGTTATAGGTGGTTTTGTGCCAAACCCGCTTGAAAAGGTTACCGAGTATTGGCCAACGTTAAATGAGTTATTGGTAACTACGGGTATCTGGTCAATAGGTTTGTTGATCCTGACAGCCTTATATAAAATTGCTATATCGGTAAAGATTGAAATCGAGGCTTAGACAGAGCCTCGCTTTCAGCGCCTGATATTACAAGTTGCAGTCGATGCGCGATGGTGCCTCCGGTGCCATCGCGCATATAGCTTCACAGGGCACGAAGCTGCAACTATATCATTGCGCGTTTTTTCGCCTTATATCAATAGTTATTCTCGCGCTAATGCCATCGGGTTACGCTTAGCCTTTGGCTGGATTCTAACAGCGCCCTCAGCACCGGTCTTAAAGAACGCGATTGCACTTTGCAGCTGTTCGGACTGCGCCTGTAACTCCTCCGATGTGGAGGCCATCTCCTCGGCTGCCGAGGCGTTTTGCTGGATCACCTGGTCAAGCTGCTGAATGGCCTTGTTTATCTGCTCCGCCCCGGTGTTTTGCTCGTTACTGGCCGCGGTTATCTCTTGTACCAGATCAGCCGTTTTTCTTATATCGGGTACTAATTTATTTAACATCGTACCGGCCTGCTCTGCTATATTTACGCTTGAGGACGAGAGTTCGCTTATCTCACCCGCTGCCTTTTGACTTCTCTCTGCAAGTTTTCTCACTTCTGAGGCCACAACCGCAAATCCCTTGCCGTGCTCGCCAGCACGAGCCGCTTCTATTGCCGCATTCAGCGCTAACAGGTTCGTCTGCCTTGCGATTTCCTCTATGATTGAAATCTTGCTTGCTATTTCTTTCATCGCGCTGACGGCCTCTGAAACTGACTTGCCGCTTTCAAGGGCATCTTTTGCCGACGATGTTGCGATTGCCTCAGTCTGTCTGGAATTGTCAGTGGTTTGTCTGATATTCGACGTCATCTCCTCCATTGAAGAGGAAGTCTCCTCGACAGAGGCCGCCTGTTGTGTAGCACCTTCCGATAACTGCTGAGCGCCCGACGAAAGCTGATTGCTTCCTGACGCTACGTTGTCTGCGGCTGAGCGCACACTGGCTACTATCTCCTTTAATTTCTCTACCATTGTCTTCATTGCCAGCAATATGCCGGTCTCTGACTTCCTGCCGCTGTCAAATCTCATAGTTAAATCCCCGTCTGCAACACTTTGCGCTATGTCAGCTATATATTGCGGCTCTCCGCCTAACTGTTTTAGTAATGACATAGTTATCCACATAGCAACCGCTATCGCCATGACTACGGCTATTATGGATAAAGATATGATTAAGGTGCGGCCTGCTTTATATGTCTCGTCGGCCAGCCTGACCTTTTTATCCATGGATTCTTCCTGGTATTTTTTCAATTTTTCAACGGATTCGAGATAAACAAGCTGCAGAGGCCTTGTCTTTGCCAGGAGAAAGTCCTTTGCTTCGGCTTGTTTGCCCTCTGCTATAATTTTTATAAACTCTTCCTCGCTCGTAACATATGCTGCCTTCGAATCGTTTATGGCCTTCAATAATGCCTTACCCGATTCACTTTTAACCAATTGCGAAAGTTTGTCTAATTTGGCGTTAATACCTTTTCTTCTTTCCTGAATCGAGTCCAGTTCTTTCTGAATCAGTTCCTTCTTATCCAATATCAGCACATTACGCGTATGACGGGCTAATTGGAGAATATCTATGCTTATGTCGCCGCAATTAGCTACTTTTTGGAATTCCTCTTTTACTAAATTGGACATACCCTCATTAAGATTCTCCAGCCTTGTTATGCCTACAACCGCTATAACCAAAAGCAGAACTACGACAACACCAAACGCCATTCCTAACCTTGTCCCAATTTTCATACTTTGCATGTTATTTCCTCCAATTCAAATTTTCACTGAGATATTCCCCTGAAAGAGTGGATACATATTTAAGCTACCTCAATTATTATTACAAAGTCAACGGGGCTTAGCAGCCCTGTTTTGGAATGACTTGGTTATAAAAAACCCTCGATTTGACAAGCCCTGCTTCCAGTCTGCTCTCAATGACCAGCCCACTACCATGCGTGAAAACAGGTCTATAACAACTGCAAGGTAGAGCCACCCCTCTTTGATACCGAAATACGTTCATAAATTGAACCATTCTGAGCCTATTGAATCATCCTGAGCCTGTAACATCGCCGTTGAGTCTTTACCCCCTGAAAATTGAAGCATCCTGAGCCTGTCGAATCATCCTGAGCCAGCACACGCCGGAGACTCGGTCACACTTCATGATGTCGAATCATCCTGAGCCTGTCGAAGGATGCTCCTTTATTCCACTACTCCACATTTCCTTTTAAATCGGTAACCCTTCGGCAAGCTCAGGTTTGCTCTATGCCCAACTTATATTTGTCTATTATATCAGACGGTCATTCTTGCGCTAATGCCATCGGGTTACGCCTGGCCTTTGGCTGGATTATAGCAGAGCCTTCCGCGCCTGTCTTAAAGTACGAGATTGCACTTTGCAGCTGTTCAGACTGCGCCTGTAACTCCTCCGATGTGGAGGCCATCTCCTCGGCTGCCGAGGCATTTTGCTGGATCACCTGGTCAAGCTGCTGAATTGCCTTGTTTATCTGCTCCGCCCCGGTGTTTTGCTCGTTGCTGGCTGCGGTTATCTCTTGTACCAGATCAGCCGTTTTCCTTATATCGGGTACTAATTTATTTAACATTGTGCCGGCCTGCTCGGCTATATTTACGCTTGAGGACGAGAGTCCGCTTATCTCCCCCGCCGCCTTTTGACTTCTCTCTGCAAGTTTTCTCACTTCTGAGGCAACGACCGCAAATCCCTTGCCGTGTTCTCCTGCTCTTGCCGCTTCTATTGCCGCATTCAGCGCTAACAGGTTCGTCTGCCTTGCGATTTCCTCTATGATTGAAATCTTGCTTGCTATTTCTTTCATCGCGCTGACGGCCTCTGAAACTGCCTTGCCGCTGACAAGGGCGTCCTTTGCCGCGGTTGTCGAAATTGCCTCAGTCTGTCTGGAATTGTCTGTGGTTTGCCTGATATTCGACGTCATTTCTTCCATTGAAGACGATGTCTCCTCGATGGAGGCCGCCTGATGTGTAGCGCCTTCCGATAACTGTTGGGCGCCAGATGAAAGCTCGTTGCTGCCCGCCGCTACCTGGTCGGCGGCTGTGCGCACGCTGGCGACTATCTCCTTTAATTTCTCTACCATAGACTTCATTGCCAGTAATATGCCGGTCTCCGACTTATGGCCGCTGTCAAACCTCATCGTCAAATCCCCGTCCGCCACACTCTGCGCGATACTTGCTATATATTGCGGCTCTCCGCCCAGCTGTTTTAGTAACGACATTGTTATCCACATGGCAATCGCTACAGCAAGGACTACGGCTATTACGGAGAAAGCAATAATTAATGTGCGCGCCTGTTTATATTCCTCTTCGGCTTTCTGGGCATATTTATCCATATGTTCTTCCTGGTGTTTTTTTAATTTTTCAATAGCTTCGAAATAGGCAGTCTGCAGCGACCGGAGCTTCGTTAAGAGAAAATCCCTTGCTTCGGCCTGTTTGCCATCTGCAGCAAGTTTCATAAATTCTTCCTGGCCTGGAGCATACAGCGCCCCTGCGTCGGTTATGGCCTTTAGCCCTGCCCTTCCGGATTCACTTTTACACAATTTACTAAGTATGTCTATACTGGCGGCAATCTTCTTTTTTGAGTCCTGAATCCTGTCCAGTTCCTTACGTATCTGTTCCTTATTGTCCAATATCAGCGTATTACGCATAGCACGGGCTATCACGTTAATACTACCCATCAAATCATTGCAAGCCGCTACCTTTGGATAGCCGTCTTTTATTAAATCTGTTACACCTTTGTTAAGACTGCCAAGGCTACTCATGCCCACAACCGCTACCACTAATAATAAAACTACGACAATACCAAACGCCAGCGCTAACCTTGTCCCTGTTTTCATGTTTTTCAGCATATTATCTCCTAATCAAATATAACTTTGAAGTATAAAAATACTCCCTGGTCTTATTCTATGCCCAACTTGTATTTGTCTGTTAAACCTTACTATCATCATTCTATGTGCTCTAATGACATGGGTTTACGTCTGGCCTTTGGCTGAATTCCTGCGGAGCCTTCCGCACCGGTCTTAAAGAACGAGATTGAGCCTTGCAGCTGTTCGGACTGCGACGATAACTCCTCTGATGTAGAGGCCATCTGCTCGGCGGCTGAGGCGTTTTGCTGGATTACCTGGTCAAGCTGCTGAATGGCCTTGTTTATCTGCTCCGCCCCGGTGTTTTGCTCGTTACTGGCCGCGGTTATCTCTTGTACCAGATCGGCGGTCTTTCTTATATCCGGCACTAATTTATTCAACATTGTGCCAGCCTTCTCGGCTATACTCACGCTTGAGGCGGATAGTTCGCCTATCTCACCCGCCGCTTTTTGGCTGCGTTCTGCAAGTTTTCTCACTTCTGAGGCCACAACGGCAAATCCCTTGCCGTGTTCTCCGGCACGAGCCGCTTCTATTGCCGCGTTCAGCGCTAACAGGTTGGTCTGCCTGGCTATTTCCTCTATGATAGAAATCCTGCTTGCTATCTCTTTCATCGCGATGACGGCCTCTGAAACTGATTTACCACTTTCAAGGGCATCTTTTGCCGCCGAGGTTGCGATTGCCTCAGTCTGCCTGGAATTGTCTGTGGTTTGTCTGATATTCGATGTCATCTCCTCCACTGAAGACGATGTCTCCTCTATCGAGGCCGCCTGTTGTATCGCACCTTCCGATAACTGCCGGGCGCCCGACGAAAGCTCGTTGCTTCCTGCCGCTACGTTGTCGGCGGCTGAGCGCACACTGGCCACTACCTCCTTCAATTTCCCGACCATATTGTTCATACTGCAGGCAAGCATCCCTATATCGTCTTGCGTCTTTGCCTCTACTCCGACCGTAAGGTCTCCATCAGACACCTTGCCTATCAGCTCTCTTATCTCTTTCACAGGATTCATAGCAAGGCGTTTTATCAGTAAATATATTATTGTCAAAACAATCGCAGTTATTATAGTACCAAAAAGGATAGTCTTCTTCAACGAAGACGATACGACTTCCTGCATCGGTTTCAAATCGGCAATGATCTCAAACCCGCCATGCTGTTCGCCAACTTTCCATCCTTCCATTTTAATCCCTATCGGGTCATATCCTTTTCCTGCCGGATAGTCGCTCTCCACACCATGGCACAGCATACATTCAGCACCTAAGACGACAGCCCTCATATATCTGAGCACATTGGCCTCTTTGTCTATCATCCATGTGTCTGTTTGTTTTTCTGAGTCCATTTTCTGAAGCATGGTTTTTTCTACCGGCGTTGCCTCATTATTTTTATTTCTGGCCTGAACTTTGACTACTCTGAAGTTATAACCGGCCTCTGTGGACTTCGCCGCCGCAATCTTCCAACCCGCAACCACAGGGATTGTATTGTAATAATCCGCTGTCCTCACCCTTTCTATTATTGCTTCAGGGGTAGTCACACCAGCAAGTTTTTCCTTCAAGTCAGCCATCAGGCGTGGTTCGTCGAAGGATTTATTTACCCTCAGGGCAGCAACATAGTTTCTCGCGCTTTCTGCCTCGATGGTTATCGCTTTGGCCTTCATAACTAAGGCATTTTGAGCGTCTTTTTCTATAATGTCCTTAATAAAAACAAAATTAACCGCATAACTGACAATAAAGCTTATTGCTACTGCAATTAATACCTTTGTACCGAAATTTATTTTACTCATCATTGCCAGCCTCCTTGTTCATTTAGATGCTTGTTAATATCTTTCAAAGTCGCTGTCGTCAGCATGGTCACCCCTGTCTTCTAAATTAAGGACTTTGCCTTTGACCGGCGCGACAACGCGGGCGGGCGTGGCTGCCTTTCCATGAGCAGTGTCTGTGTGTGCTAATGCAATGGGTTTACGCATGGCCTTTGGCTGAATCCTAGCAGCGCCTTGCGCACCGGTCTTAAAGAACGCGATTGAGCCTTGCAGCTGTTCGGACTGCGACGACAACTCCTCCGATGTGGAAGCCATCTGCTCGGCGGCTGAGGCGTTTTGCTGGATTACCTGGTCAAGCTGCTGAATGGCCTTGTTTATCTGCTCCGCCCCGGTGTTTTGCTCGTTGCTGGCCGCGGTTATCTCTTGTACTAAGTCCGCAGTCTTTCTTATATCTGGTACTAATTTATTTAACATTGTGCCGGCCTTCTCGGCAATACTCACGCTTGATGCTGAGAGTTCGCCTATCTCACCTGCCGCTTTTTGACTGCGCTCTGCAAGTTTTCTCACTTCTGAGGCCACAACCGCAAATCCCTTGCCATGTTCTCCGGCTCTTGCCGCTTCTATTGCCGCGTTTAGCGCTAACAGGTTCGTCTGTCTTGCGATTTCCTCTATGATAGAAATCTTGCTTGCTATTTCTTTCATCGCAACGACGGCCTCTGAAACTGATTTACCGCTTTCAAGGGCATCTTTTGCCGCCGAGGTTGCGATTGCCTCAGTCTGCCTGGAATTGTCTGTGGTTTGTCTGATATTGGAGGTCATCTCTTCCATTGAGGACGATGTCTCCTCGATGGAGGCCGCCTGTTCTGTAGCGCCTTCCGATAACTGCCGGGAGCCCGACGAAAGTTCGTTGCTGCCCGCCGCTACATTGTCGGCGGCTGTGCGCACACTGGCCACTATCTCCTTTAATTTCTCTACCATAGACTTCATTGCCAGCAATATGCCGGTCTCTGACTTCCTGCCGGTCTCAAACCTCATCGTCAAATCCCCTTCTGCCACACTCTGCACGATACCTGCTATATAATGAGGTTCTCCGCCTAACTCTTTTAGAAGAGTGGTTCTTATCCATAAAGATATAATAGTAACCAAAAGCATAATGGCAACCCCAAAGCTGATTATCCTGACTTTGGCTTTATGCACGGCAGGGGCAGAGGCAGCGGTTACTTTATCGCTTTGCTTTTGTTGAATATCAATAAGTTTACTCAGGAGTTTAACGCTTCCCGCCCCTGAGATAAGGATTGTTTTAGAGCGAAATTCGGCAGCTTCCTGTGTTTTTCCTGCCTCCATTAAAGTAAACCACTTAGGGCGCGCCTCCTTGTATTGGGCGAAGGTATCCGTCATCTCCTTTAGTGCGGCCTTCGCTTCGTCATTTAGCAGCGTAGCTGAATAGAGTTCCAGCCCTTCTTCTACGGCTTTAATCCACTTTGAGCTTTCATCGATTATTTTCCCCCGTGAGGCAGGGTCAGGGACGGCGAGGTATTGAGAGATGCCGAAACGAAGCTGCCACATGGCATTCTGAGCGTCGGCAAGCGCCCGTCCGGCAATAACTCCGTCTGTGCTTATCTCATCGATTGACAAGGATAACCCTTCAATACCCATGTACCCTAAAACACATATGACAGCAGTCAAAACTACCGTTACACCTGCCAACAATGACATCTTTGCAGAAACGCCCATTTTCCCTATCATTTTCATTCCTCCCAGAATCGTTATGATACAGGAATTATACCATTTATCGCCGACACTTACAACACTCATGTAACATCAGTTATCGACAATCTAAACGCACAGTTTTTTTGCTATGATTGACGCGTTTTGACCGCCGAATCCGAAGGAGTTTGAAATGGCCGCTCGCACTGTCTTTGAGCGTTTGATAAGCGGTACATAGTCGAGGCCGCATTTCGGGTCGGGATGCGTCAGGTTTATCGTGGGGTGTATCTGGTCGGTTGCAACGCTCAGAACGGTAAAGATAAACTCCGGTCCGCCTGAGGCCGCCAATAAGTGGCCTATCATGGATTTGCTTGAGCTGACGGCAATGTCTTTGGCGCGATCTTTAAAGAGCCTCATAACTGCCGCGGTCTCTGCCTCGTCGTTTAGCCTTGTGCTCGTGCCGTGGGCATTAATATAGTCTATGGCGTCAGTCCCCATTGCGGCGTCTTTGAGGGCGGCGCGCATGGAGGCCTCTGCCCCGGAGCCGTCGGGAATGGGGGCGGTCACCTGATATGCATCCATAGAGGAGCCATAACCTGCCGCCTCGGCGTATATATGAGAGCCTCTTTTTATGGCATGGTCATACTCTTCGAGGATAACTATTCCCGCTCCTTCACCCATTATCAGGCCGGAGCGCTTTCTGTCAAACGGGCGGCACAACTGCGTAACGTTTTCAGAGCCAGTACATGCCGCCTGCAAGAGGACGAAAAAGACAAGCCCGACAGGGTTTATCATCGAATCCGCCCCTCCAGCGGCTACTACATCTGCCTCACCGGCTCTAATAATCCTGAAGGCGGTGCCAATGGCCTGAGTGGCAGAGGCACAGGCCGTAGTAATTGTTGCATTCGGGCCGAAAAGGGAAAATCTCCGTGCTATCACCGCCGCGGCTCGGTTAGAGTTATTTCTTATAATGGAATCACCGCAAACACGATTGACTTCCTTTGAAAACCCCGGCAGGTCAAACTCGCCGCCATTTGTCCAGCGCGCTATATCCTCGAGCCGGTTAATACCCAACCCCGCGGCAAGGACTGCCCCGTAACGCTCACGCTGACCGGCGGGATTAATCAGTCCGGCATCAACCAATGCCTTTTGGGCAGCCCAGAGGGTAAACATCGTACGCCTTTCAAGCATCGAGGCAGGCTCTTCAGGGAATTCATCGATAATGCGGCCCCAGTCCCTGTCGTTAACAGCGGCAACGGCCTGTACGGGGCAGCTTAAGGCGCCGGGAAGCGCCATTCTGCTGGCAAGGCGCGCAACGCCTGAGACGCCAGCAAGGGCATTCTCCCAGTTCCCGGTGACTTCCAGCCCCAGCGCAGTAACCATGCCAAGACCGGTTACTACGACCCGTCTATCGGCTGTCGAACTCACCACTTTTTATGCCGCTGTAGTAGCAAAACCGCCGACGTAGTTCTTCAGGGTCTATCTTATCGAAATGGCTGTAAATTATCCTGCCTGCGGACGCAACCTTCTCTCCGTCTATAAACATCGCGGCAGCACCGAGGGTGTCACGCTTCGAGGTAGAGGTGATCTCTCCATAGATTTCAGCTTTAAAGCCGGGCCTCAGGCGCGATGGGATTTTTGCCCCTTCTACCAGTGTCAATACCGGTGAGAGAGTAAAGTCGTGGGAGTATATAACGAGCCAGCCCAGGAGCTGAGCCATTGCCTCGATGAAGATAACGCCCGGCGCAAGGGCCTCTTTTTCGAAATGCCCGCGCAGGAATTCCTCAGAAAGGGAAAAGGTCTTAATGCCGGTTATTGCCTTGCCTTTTTCTATTCTGGTTACGCTGTCGTAGAATAAAAATCTCATTTATTAAACCGCCTGTGTTAAACCGCCCGTCTTATTAATTGGCTCATTCCACTCGTTCGACAATGAGCGACGCTGCCTGACCCTCATAACTGTGACAGTTAATCATAACCATGTCGATCTGCTTTTGTAAATGAATTTATTTTTAACTTGATAATACACCGTATATAGTGTATAACATCAGCGGGAAGGAGGATTAAAATGAACAGGCTGAGCTATCCTGCAATTATAGAATATATTGCAGAAGATGAGAATTTTACAGTAGAGTTCCCGGATTTGGTGGGCTGTATAACATATGGCGATACTTTAGAGGCAGCAAAGAACTACGCAAAAGAAGTGTTATCAGCCTTTTTGGCATCCATGTTCGATAATGGATTTAAGATTCCAGAGCCATCGGATATTAAAGGGGAAAATGTATATCTGATTGAGCCGGAACCATATGCTTCAGTCCCAATACTTCTCAGGAAATTAAGGCATGAATTCGGTTATAGTCAGATAGATGTATCAAAAAGACTGGGGATTGCTTATCAGGTTTATCAAAAATTAGAAAATCCAAATAAATGCAATCCGACAGTTAAAACGCTGGAGAAAATTGCCGGCATTTACAACAAGCGTTTACATTTAGAAATTGCATGATATGTAATAAGTCCTGCAAATCAGCTCATTCCACTCGTTCGACGATGAGCGACGACGCCTGACCCTCATAACTATGACAGTTAATCATAACCTTCGCAACCTGCTTTTGTAAAGGGAGCCGCGTTACAAGCTCAAACCGGACGGCCTCATCGACGGGGATGGAATATAAGGACGGCGGGATCATGCCGGTTTTTATCGCATATGCGGCGACTGCCGCGTCAAGTGGAGCGGCGGCGGCGTAGAGATTGCCAAGCGCGCCCTTTGTAGAAATCACGCTTATCGGACATGATTGAAACAGCTCGTTGACAGCCTCGATTTCGTTTCCATCACCGGCGGCGGTGCCGTCGCCGTGGGCTATCAGCAGATCAATGTCAGCGGGTTTCAACCCTGCCATAGAGAGGGCGGCATTCATTGAATTTCTTATCGCCGCCGCTGTTGGGCCGCACAAGAGAGCATTGTCAGTTCCAAATGCCCTGCCCCATCCGGTTATCGCGGCAATAGGAGTGACTCCGCGCCGCCTTGCCGATGACAGTGTTTCAATTGCTAAGAAACCGGCTCCATCTCCCGGAATCGTCCCCGTTCTCGATGAGGAAAATGGCCGGCACGACAATACGCCGTCCTCGCGGGATTTCAAAACTCCGGCGATATGGCCGCGAGCGAGACTTGACGGGGTGATTTTTTCGCTTACCCCGCCAGCAAGGACTATCTTTGCCCTTCCGCCTGTTACCGCCGCAACACCCTCGGCTATGGCCGCAAGGCCGGCGTCGGCATGAGGAGAGAAGACCGTGTTCTCCCCGCGAATCTTTAGTTTGACCGAACTCTGACATAAGGCAATGTTATTGAGCATTGACAGCGGCCACAGAGGATATATCTCCCTGTAGCCCTGCTTATAAAAAACGTCAGGGTCGAATGCGCCATCGCCGGCATCTCTTGAAGAGGACTTCACCACCGCCGGAAGCAGGTCTGCCATCTCATAGTCAACCATTGGAAGGCCGGCAAAGAATCCTATCGAATCAGGCGTAATCTCCGGGAATTCCTCAATACGGGCATTCTTATATGCCTTTACAGCACTCTCCATTAATAGATACGAATGGGTATTCATGATACGGGCGTCGCGCTGACTGATGTTAAGGTCTTGCCGGGTTGGACAGGCGGTTATGGCCGCCGCCTTGCAGGGAAACTCTCCTATATCAATCCTTACAGCACCGCACCTGCCTCTCGATAAACCATCCCCAATATCCTCCGGGGTTCGGCCAAGCGCACATACCGCGCCAATTCCAGTTATTACAGCCTTTTCTCTCATACCGGCCTTAACTAGTACCAAAATACGGTCAGAAAAGTAAAGTGGAGCGGCATGCAGAGATTGCAACAAGTCACGGTTATGTGATAGGATTGATAGTGTCAAAAATTATTAACAAGCGAGGTGTTTAATGTTTTCACTGCTTTTAGTAGATGATTCTAATATTACCAGGCGTTATGTCAAGAACGAAATGCTGTCTATCCTGAAATACGATGACATTGTTGTAACAGAGTGGTCAAATGGCAAAGAGGCGTGTGTGGCTTGTCAGACTCACAAAGTTGACCTGATGTTGATAGACCTGAAGATGCCGGAGATGGACGGCTATGATGTACTGGAGTGTTTAAAGAAACACGGGATGTCAATAAAGACAATAGTGCTGAGCGGCGACATCCAGCCCGGAGTTGAGGAGATAGTGAAGAGTTCGGGGGCTATCGGCCTTTTGAAAAAACCATTTAACAGGGAACAAGTTGCTAAAGTTCTTAAACAAAATGGCTTTCAGGTCAGAGAATGCCCTGTATGTTAAATACATGTAAACGATTCGTCTGACAGAAGATGAACTGGACATATTAAAAAAGAGACCTTTAATCTGGCGTCAGGAAAGGGACGTAAAAAGGGCAACTAAATACCAGCCGACGTAGGGTTATCGTCCCGCGCCCAGGACATCAGCTGAATATCCATCACATTCGTACCGGTTGGGCCAGGCTTAAAAAGGCCGCCGGAGCGTTCGAAATAGGTATAAGAATCGTTGTTTATCAGATACTCATGCGCGTCAAGCCCTTCGGCCCTGCCTGTTGCTATCGTAGAGCCATCAACTATCGCACCGGCTGCGTCTGTCGGGCCGTCTGTGCCGTCAGTACCGGCGCTCAACATAGTAATGCCCTGCTTCCCTTCGATTTCAAGGGCGAATCTGAGGGCGAGTTCCATGTTCCTGCCCCCCCTGCCCTCTCCCGTTACCGTGACGGTCGTCTCACCGCCGGAGATTAATAATTTATTATTCATTTTAATCTCGTTCGACAGCCATTTTGCCGCGTCCTTCACATCGCCTGATATGTTGTCTGTGATAATTTCGGCGTCAAACCCCAGTTCCAGCGCCCGGGCGTGTGCCGCGTTGAGGGCCTGACTGAGGTCTGCAATGATTATCGTTTCAACATTAACCGGCCTTTGCCCGGTACCCTTGTTTATAATTTCGACGATGTTTGGCGATAACTTATTCATCAGGCCATACTTTGTTAACACATCGATGGCCTCGCGGCTGCCTGTCGTACTTAAAGTCGTCGGGCCGGAGGCGATGACATCGAGGCGGTTACCGGGCACATCTGATATGATAAGCGACAAAATTTTAGCCGGATAGGCCAGTGCGGCAAATCCTCCGCCTTTCACCTTAGATAGCTGCTTTCTGACGGCGTTTAATTCATTAATATCGCAGCCTGACTTGAGCAGCAACTCCGTAATTTCCTGTTTTATAGAGAGGCTGACCCCATCTGAGGGCGATACAAACAGCGCCGAACCTCCGCCTGATATCAGGCACAGGATAAGCGTATCTGCCGATGCGTCCTTAACGAGTTCAATAATTTCAGCGGTACCGCTGACACCATTTTCATCGGGGACGGGATGACCGGCCTCAAGAATTCTTATCTTACCGGCGGTGCGGCTTTCGCTATGACCATATTTCGTAACGGCAACGCCGCTGATAATAATATCGTTGAGAGACTGAGAAGCAGCCAGGGCCATACCATATGCCCCCTTCCCAAACCCGACAACATACAGCCGTTTAAATCCCCCTTCGAAATAGACCCGACTGACATAATCGACATAATTTAACACACAATTATAAGCAGAACACGCCCCGATAGCAGAGTTATAAATATCAATGAGGGAATCGGTCATGCCGACTTTAGTTTGTGTAATGAAGCGATGCTATCTTGAATGGATCTCACATGAGGATGATCTTCGCCATAAAAACGTCGGCTTATTTCCAACGCCTGTTCCAAATATGACAGCGCCTTTTTTGATTGACCTAATTTATTCCATGCAAAACCGATATTTTTGTATGTATTTGCAATATTTGGATGATTCTCTCCATAAACATTTAAAGCAATTTCCAGCGCCTTCTCATAATACTCCAGCGCCTTCCTTAACTCTCCAATGTTATACCATGTTAAACCTATATTGTTATATCTGCTTGCAACATTTGGATGATTCGCCCCATATACACTTAAATCGATTTTCAGTGCCTTCTCAAAATATTCCAGCGCCTTCTTTGATTCTCCTAAACTATACCACGCTGTGCCAATATTGTTATACCCAATTGCAATATCTGGATGATTGTCTCCATATACATTTAAAGCAATAGTCAGCGCCTTCTCAAAATATTCCAGCGCCTTCTTTGATTGCCCTAATTTATTCCATGCAAAACCTATATTGTTATAAGTACTTACAACGATTGGACCATTCTCTCCATATACATTAAAACTAACATTCAACACTTTCTCAAAATACTCCAGTGCCTTCTTTGATTCTCCTAAATAATTCCACATTGCCCCTATATTGTTATAAGTGCCTATAACACTTGGATGATTCTCTCCATATATATTTAAATCAATCTCAAGTGCTTTCTCAAAATATTCGATTGCCTTCTTTGATTCTCCAAAAGTACTCCACGCCAACCCTATATTGTTATAATCTTCTGCAACGGCTTGATGCTCTTCCCCGTATAAATCTATATCGATTTTAAGCGCTCTTTCATAATAATCCATTCCTTTATTCAGTCCTTCTTTAGTACCAATATGTATGTATAAACTTCCAAGTTCTCGGTACAACATTGACAGAAGTTTTCCTGCCAAATCAGGCGGCGGCACTTTTAGGTAATCCTCAATTTCGTTAATGCGGGCAAGCCGTCGTTCAAGTGGCATCGCTCGCATATAATCATATCCATTCTCTGTGAGAAGGTTAGACGGCGTCTTTTCTTTTTCAATTAGAAAAGACAATACGGCAGACCTCCATGACCACATATCAGGGACGGTTGTCATGAATGAATATATGCCAAGTTCTGTCATCCACAGAAACAGCGATGCCTTGCAGATACGGGCTATGCCCTCTCTGTGATAGTTAAACCCAAGCACCATCCTGTCACCTTCGTCCATTTTCAGCCACGTGTCAAGGTCAATGACGTGTATAACGTTATATTCTTTGCTTAATTGTGCAATCTTTTCCTCGAAGTCATTAAAATCAGGAAATTTCTCCCGGCTTACTTCAAGAATAACTGCCTTCACGCCAAAGGCGCTGATCTCATCAATTATTTTCTTCCTGAACAGCGGGTCGTTAAACTCGGCTATGACAAGCTGAAAACCACCCCCGATCTCTAATAACCTCCCGACACGGCTCAGCTCCACCTTGTGGTCAGACGTTAATTCATACGAACGAGCCATTTATTTAAAACCTCTTAATCTTCTTTGGCTTTTAAGGCCATTTGATAACCTTCCAAGCGCCTTACCACAGGGTGCGATTTCCACCAGTATTCATTATACTCGAACAGAACCAGATTAAAAAGGAGATACTCGACTTTCTCTGAACCCATATCCACAGCTATTCCACTATCTATATCTACCATGAGTTTAAAGTATGTCGAGTCCTTAAATGCAAGCATTCTTTTATATTCAACCACGAGTTTGTCGATGCCATTCATTATCGTTTCCTCTGTGAATTTATCCTTCGCAAATAAATAAGCATTCTCCAAAATCTTCATTAACTCCCTTGGTGAACCTCCCGAATATTCTATTACTTTATCAATAATACCAGGGTTTTCAAATGTGCCTGGGGTTTCGAAAAGACTTATGTCTGCTCTTCGCAAAACTATTTCCCTCATTATCTCATAGCATTCCTTGTTTTTTGTCCCATCTTTACCGGCAATCTTTATCATAGGCAATATGAAATGTTTAAATCTCTGCTGCACTTGGTTCTCCGTATAAAAAAGATGAATTGGGGTACAGTATAAAAAGTTAGCACGTATGCATTTTAACTGGTTTGAGTCCTCTATAAAAAACCTTACACCGTCTTCCCTGGACATTTTATCTGTCCCGTCAACTATAAACAATACCCTCCGCCCCAGTAACCTCTTTTCGGTTTCACGTTCCACTACACCTATCAATGAGTGAAACGCGTTAGCGAAGTCGGTAAAAAAATGCTTAATCACTTCTCTTAATTCTTTTTTATATGCCGAGCCTATTTTGAGAGAATTCGTTAATTTACTAAAAATCTTAATCAGCAATGGAATGTCCACTTTAGCTTCCACTCCAGCATTTAATTCAGAAGCAATGCTCTTCGTAGTTTCACTTTTTATAGTTATTTCCTTAAACCACGATTGTAGGCTTGTCAGGTAAACCGAACCTATTTCGATATTATCTTTCCCTAATTTTTCTAACAACTTCTTGGCAAGTGACATCAGCAAATCAGGGTATTGTAGATTATTTGGGTCTAGCTCCTCCTCTACATCAATAAATACTACATAAAACAATTCGCTTTTGTTGAGATCCCTTGAAAGCCTTCTCAATTCGGTACTCTTGCCGCACCCAATGTGCCCGCAAAATAAAGTATGACCACTTTCGGGAAGCGAAACATCGGGGTAAGTCGAAAGGTCAAAGCCCATCTTCTTGTACAGCTGATTATAATCCAACGCGCCTCTGCCTTTTTCGGTATCGACATAACGCGGGTCGTTATACTCTAAAGGCTGACTGAAATCCAGCTGCCTTGCGGCTTCGGCTATTTTCTTTGGCGGTGTGTATTTCAAATATACTTTATCCTAATCCTAAAACATCGAGCTGGCAGATGACCCTTCCAGTATTTTGTCGATGTCGAGCAGGATTATCAGTCTGTCGTTTAATTTGGCTATGCCCTGGATGAACTCCGTTGAGATGTTACTCGACATAGGCGGCGTAGGCTCTACCACATCTGACGGCACACGCAGTACCTCAGATACCGAATCCACTATCAGGCCGATTGTTACCCCCTGCAAACCAACGATCATCACCCTCGAGCTCTCATCGCTTGACCGGCCTTCCATCCCGAATTTCCCTCTCAGGCTCATTACCTGAATTACCTTTCCCCTTAGATTCATCACACCCTCGACAAATGGCGGCGCGTTGGGGACCATCGTTATCTCGGTCATCCGGTTTATCTCCTGCACCTTTAATATGTCAATGGCATACTCCTCCGTTCCCAGCGTGAATGTCACCAACTGTAATACTGTGCCGGTTGCGGCTAATGCCCCCATATCAACGCCTCCTTCTCTATAATCGGGAATTAGGTAAAAACCTATTCAATTCTTTATCGGTACCCTTATAATATTAACATATACAGGCCGGATAATTACAGTAAAAAATAATTCCTTTTTCAAGGTTCAGTTTATATTATAATACACACGTATTGACTATCTCTCGCGGCGGCGTTATAATACCGCCTGAGGATACTGGAATCAGGGTGTTATTGTTAAGATGAACCTATCGGAAATCTGGATAAAGCGGCCTGTAATGACAACGCTTGTTATGTGTATGCTGTTGTTGTTCGGCATTGCCGGCTATAAGAAACTGCCGGTTAACAGTCTGCCTACGGTCGATTTCCCTACGATTCAGGTTACCGTAAACTTCCCCGGGGCAAACGCCGAGACTATGGCCTCCACTGTTGCAACACCTCTGGAAAGGCAGTTTACCCAAATAGCCGGACTTGAGCAGATGACATCGTCAAGTTCCACAGGGAAGACCAATATTACCCTTCAGTTTTCCCTCGACAGGAGCATCGACGCCGCCGCTCAGGATGTTAGTTCATACATCGCGGCAGCCGCCAAAGACCTCCCTTCCACGCTGCCCTATCCGCCAACTTATAAGAAAGTAAATCCCGCCGACAATCCCGTAATCTATATCGCCATATCCTCGGATACCCTTCGCATGTCGCAGGTGGACGAATACGCTGAGACCTTTATCTCCGAGCATATATCGATGCTCTCCGGCGTTTCTCAGGTGCTCGTGTATGGCGCTCAGAAATTTGCCGTCAGGGTGCGTGTAAATCCGTCTAAGCTTGTCTCCTACGGCATTGGCCTCGACGAGGTCAAAACGGCCATAAACGCCGGCAACGTCAATCTCCCAAACGGCATAATAGACAGCAGCTACCAGCAATATTCGATACAATCGAACGGCCAGCTATTTAACGCCGCAGGTTATCTGCCGCTTATCATCGCATACCGCAACGGCTCTCCCGTCAGGATACGAGATGTCGGCACAGCCGACGACGACGTCGAAAACAACAGGACCGCCGCGTGGTTTAAGACGAAGGAAAAGTCTGACCGCGCCATCATAATAGTCGTAAAACGCCAGCCAGGCAGTAACACCGTCGAAGTGGCAGACAGCATTATGACACTCATTCCCAGGCTCAAATCTCAGCTTCCCGAGTCGCTCAGCATGAAGGTCTTTTACAATCAGGCCAACTATATCAGGGAATCCGCCAATGACGTTCAATATACGCTTATTTTTACTATCTTTCTGGTCGTCCTGATAATCTATTTGTTTCTCCGGTCAGCAGCAGCCACAGTGATTCCCGGCATAGCCGTGCCGCTTTCGATTATAGGCACGTTTTGCGTCATGTATGTATTAAACTACAGCCTGAATAATCTTACGCTGATGGCGTTGACCCTTTCGGCCGGATTTGTCGTAGATGACGCCGTGGTGGTGCTCGAGAATATCTTCCGCCGCATGGAACACGGCGAGACCGCCATGAAGGCCGCCTTCGACGGCTCCAAAGAGATCAGTTTTACCGTGTTGTCTATGACCGTATCTCTTGTGGTCGTCTTTATTCCCATCATGTTTATGTCCGGTATAATAGGAAGGCTCTTCAGGGAATTTGCCGTAAGCATAGGCGTTGCAATCCTCGTGTCAGGGTTTATTTCCCTTACGCTTACGCCGATGCTCTGCAGCAGATTTCTCCGCCACGGTGGAAGCGCACACAACTCAGGCAATAGCTATTACGAAAAGGCCTTCGACTATGTATTAAAAATCTATGGCTCGGCCCTGAAGGCCGTGCTAAAACACCGATATACCATGCTTGTATTTACTATAATTGTCATGGCAGCTACCATGTTTTTATTTATTTACATAAAAAAGGGTTTTATACCGGGCGAAGACCAGAATTATTTCAGAGGGGTTACGCTGGCCTCAGAGAGCATCTCCTTCAAGGACATGGTAAGACACCAACAGGCCATATCCGAGATTGCAAAAACTGAGCCAGAGGTCGTAAGTCTCCTCTCCGTTGTCGCCCCGATGAGTCTGCCCGGCGCCAACACCGGCATATTGTTCGTTACCCTGTCCGACAGCAAAGACCGCAAGCGCACAGCTGACCAGATAATCGCCTCTATGCGCCCAAAGCTCAACTCTGTAATCGGCCTCAGGGCATTCCTTCAGAATCCCCCTGTTATTACTATAGGAGGGCAGGTCACCAACGCCCTCTATCAGTTTACACTCCAGTCTGTTGACCTTACGGAACTCTTCAGGTATGGCGACATATTAACACAAAAGGTGCGCACAATTGACGGCCTTGCCGATGTCTCTAACGATATTATGTTGAACAGCCCGCGAGTAAACGTCGAAATTGACAGAGATAAGGCATCTGCCCTTGGGCTTACGTTAAACGCCATTCAGGACACCCTCTACTCAGCCTACGGCACCAGACAGGTATCGACTATTTATACCGATATTAACCAATATCAGGTAATACTTGAGGTCGAACCAAGGTTCCAGCTTGACCCCTCAGCACTTTCTCTTCTATACGTCCGCTCAACAGACGGCAAGATGGTTCCATTACACACCATTGCAAAAGTTACAATGGGCTCCGGCCCTCTGGTTGTAAACCACACGGCACAGCTGCCCTCGGCAACGATTTCTTTTAACCTCCACGGCAATAAATCCATTGGCGAGGCCGTCGATGAAATCACAAAAATCGCGAAGGAGACCCTTCCGGCAAGCGTTACAACGAGTTTTCAAGGCTCGGCTCAGGAATTCAAAAAATCAATATCAAGCATGGGCATACTTTTGATTATTACTATATTGATAATATACGTCGTGCTGGGAATACTTTACGAGAGTTTTATACACCCGATAACCATCCTGACATCGCTTCCGCTGGCTGGCTTTGGGGCATTGGGGACACTGATGCTGTTTAACATGGAACTTGATGTGTATGCCTTTGTAGGAGTAGTAATGCTGGTTGGCCTTGTGAAGAAAAACGGCATTATGATGGTTGACTTTGCCCTGCAGCTGGAGCGTGAAAACGGGGAAAGTCCTGTGGATTCAATTTACCATGCCTGCATGATAAGGTTTCGCCCGATTATGATGACAACAATGGCGGCACTGTTTGGAACACTGCCCATAGCGCTGGGGATTGGGGCAGGAGGCGACGCCCGAAGGCCGCTTGGAGTGGCGGTCATCGGCGGATTGTTCTTCTCGCAGATGTTGACCCTATTCGTTACGCCGGTGTTTTATGTCTATATGGATAAGGTTAACAGATGGCTCATGAAGGGACGGGAGACTGTGTCATGAAGCATGTGCGAGAAACAGGGGTGAAGGGGGATTATCCCCCTTCGTCTTTAATCCTTCATACCTTGGCGGTCTTCAGATAAAGCCCGATGATTGTCTCATATTCGGCCGGCAAGTCAATGAATTTAACGCCGATATGGTGTTCATTGTCGTTCATGGAGGCATTTCTCATAATGAATCTTATGTCAGTAAGAGACTTCCCCATGACGGTAAAGCTGAGCCTGTAGGAACTGTCCCCTCTGACTGGTTCGCGCAGGGACGCAACCGGAATTTTAATCAGACATCCCGTTTCGTTGATATTTGTGACGGAGGCGCGTATTGGCGGGGTATCTTTGCCGGCATTCTCAGATATAACCTCTGCCTTGCATGAGGCAGTAGCCCTTACGTGTCTCCTCTTAGCAATGCCTTTTTTTGCAAAATCCCCATAGCCCCAAATCTGTTGGTTGTTTATGGTAACGTCAATTTTTGATTGTGGAATTGTCTCCACAACGTTATATTCCCTGGCTGATGTGTCTCTGTGGTGGGGAATGGAGTAAGGTTTCCCGTTTGTTGCAATAATGGTCTGTACGGTCGGGTGATTCGCCGACTTGCCGCGGTAGGTGACAATACCAACCTCACCGTTTTGCAGTCTGACTATGGTTCCGGGTGGGTATATGCCAAGTTTTTTTATAAATAAGGAGGCAAAAAGCTCGTTTACCTTCTGGGAAGCGGTTAGAAAAATCTTCTTCATCGCCTCATTGGCCGGCATGGGCAGCCTGTATGAACGGGAAGAGACCATAGCAGTGTAGATGTCCGAAAGAGAGACAAGCTGAGCGGCAACGGTTACATTGGTGCCCCTAAGGCCCTGTGGATAACCACTCCCGTCTATCGCCTCGTGGTGCTGCAAGACGGCGGTTAACCAGGTTTCGTCCACTACGTGCAGTCCCTGCAAGGTCTTGAAATCGGCCAAAGGATGGTCAAATATCGCTAGTTTCTGAGTTTTTGGCAAAGGGTCTTTCTGTGTCTGAAGTTTTTCATGAAGGGCTATCGAGGATATGTTCATCGTTAAGGCCGCCGCCAGAATTGACTTTCTGTCTTCCTTCGAAGAGTCCATACCCTTTGCGATAGCCTCGCAGACGACAGCGGTTTGAATCGGATGTTTTATCGTATATTGAGTGTTTTTATCCAGAAATGAGCTCCCAATGGCAATGTCCTCATCCTCGTAGCACATGTCCTGAATCAAGTCACAAATCGCAAGTGTATTACTCTGGAAATTGACAGCCGTGGCAATGCCGCCATGCAGGAGATCACTAACCCGCTCTTTAATCATACCGAATAAGTCAAAGGGATTATCCTTAGGTGGAACTGAAACGGGCTGAAATATGCCAAGGAATTCTGAGTCTTCGTTGTCACCCATCAGCTCACGAATCAGTGACAATTCGTTTCCGTCTTTAATAACATAACCAGCCCTAAGCATCAGGTGGCCGTCTTTATCCAGAATCGGAAATCTTGTCGGGACGCCTACTGCAAGGGCACCCACCTTAGAGACACTTCTCTTTTCCATGCGGAATTATATCACAGATCGATTATTTAAGTAAATATGCTTTTGTCAAGTGGAGTGCCCCTGAGATTTAATAAATGTGCGTATATTTTCCTTATTTATCTCAGATATTTCAGTAAACTTAAGTTCTATAATAAGAACATCCGGTTTTTGCTGAACGTTTTTGACTAAGGCAGTGACGTTTTCCACAATGAATGTCAATATCTTAAAAGTCATATGCAAAGACATGCCAACTTTAAGGTACCCTCCGGCCTCGTGCAATATCTCAAGCGTACAGCCGCTTTCATTTAAGTTGATTATGGCGGCGTCCATCGTGGTAATAGTCCGTATGTCGAGGAGTTTTGCGGGTATGCTGACAAGAATCTTTTCCTCCTTCCTAATGATGGCCTTTGTCCTCTTGAAAACACCGTATCCCCATAGTTGATAGCGGTTGACCTCGACGCCGGCCTTCTCTGCCGGGACTACGGCAGTTATCGCATATTCAGACGCCGAGGTGTCTCTTCGCGGAGGGACAATTGGGACGGAACCGCCGCTTCTCATGACCGTATAAACGACCGGACAGTTTGTTTTGCCTCCACGTTGTGTAACAACGGCAACTTCGCCGTTTTTCAGACGAACAAACGTCCCTGGCGGGAAGATACCTATGTGTTTAATAAATAACATACCGAGGTCGGGGTCAATCTTGCCGCTTAAGAAAATCTCCCTCATAGCATTGACGGGAGAAAGGGGCGGGCGGTAGTCCCTGCCAGATACGCGGGCGCAGTATGTGTCAGCCAGAGAGAGAATTTGTGCCGCGGGACTTATTTGTCTTTCTCTGAGATTATTTGGATAGCCCGTTCCGTCAGGCATTTCGTGGTGCTGCAAGACGGCGGTTAACCACGTCTCGTCAGCAACGCCAAGGCTTTGAAGTATCTCCGCACCTGCAACGGGATGCACTTGCAGCTCTGCCCTCTGAGAATTGCTAAGCGGACTTTCCTGGGAATGGAGCGCATCATGAAGCTCAAGCATTCCGATGTTCATTGTAAGGGCGGCCAGTATAAGCGGATGCCTCTCACACGGCTGCCAGCCGAGTCTCTTCGCAATTACTTCGCAGACAATGGCAGTGTGTATTTGATGCCTTATCGAATAACGCGACAAATTATCGAGCATTATCGTACCAAGGGCAAGGTCTTCATCGTCTTTGCAGACATCTTCCACTATAGCGGCCAGTGCCTCAGCCTTAGAACTGAACTTCTTTTCTGTATTGAAATTTTTCAAAAGGGCAGTTAAACTGAACTGAAGTAAGGCAAGCTGCTCAAAAGGAGATTCCTTGAGATGCGGCATTGCACCGTCATCCGAGGATTTTTTACCATCCCTTTCCTCACCAACGGTCCGGTCAAGCGCCTCAGGCTGTTCATGTTCGAAGACGATAGCGCCGATGCTCTTTGGTATGTCGTCAGCGGTGATTGTGACGCCCCTTTTCAGAAGCAGCTGGCCATCATCGTCATATATCGATGCCGCAAGGGGTTTTCCTATTACGATTTCCCCTGTTTTCACACGTCTGGGTTTCATATATCATTGTATCATTCCCCAAATCATCCCTTCAAGCCATAGCTGTGTTTAATTTGAAATACCGGCATGGAATATGTTGAAAAACCATCGCCCTGTCAAGCCTTTGACATGGAGGGATTATGTAAAAACCATGGGAATCCCCATATTATCGGCGGAAATTATAACCAATCGAGCTGGCAATTGCTGGCATGGTTCTTGCACTAATAAAGAGCGAACAGTCTTATTTCTTTTATGGAGGTCACATGACTGAAGAACCCGAAGAAGAACAAAAGCCACAAAAAAAGAAGTTGAGCATCAAACAGATAGTAATCTTTGCCGTTATTATCCTGGTACTGGCAGGAGGCGGATATTTTGCCTATTCGAAGTTCTTCGCTCATCGCGAAGCAGGCAAAGAAGCCGCTAAAGAGGCAGAAAAGAAACCTAAAGAGCAGATTCTAATCGCCCTCGAGCCACTCATAGTAAACCTAACCGACAAGAACAGGTTTATAAAGTTATCTCTTCAACTCGAAATCGGAGATAAGAAATATGAACCGCTTTTAAAGGAGAAAATGCCCCTTATGAGGGACGCCATTATCATGCTTATTACCAGCAAGTCCTTCGAGGCAATATCCGGGCCGGACGGTAAGATGATGTTAAAGGACGAAATGCTCGCGCGGTTGAATCAGGCATTGGGAAAGGAAGTTATTAACAACGTCTATTTTACCGAACTTATGGTGCAATAGATGAACAAGATACTTTCGCAGGATGAAATCGACGCCCTGTTAAAGGGTGTGCAAAGCGGTTCAGTTGACAGCGGCCCACAGTCTGCGGAAGAAACCGGCGTTAAGACCTATGATTTAGCCAATCAGGAGAGGATAATCAGGGGCAGGATGCCGGGTCTTGAAATCGCTAACGAGCGTTTTGCGAGATTTTTCAGAAACTCTATCTCCACGATTATTCAGAAGTTTGTCGATGTTAACATCCACGGGGTAGAGATGATGAAATTCAGCGAATTTATGAAAACGCTCCCTCTGCCGTCGTCCATCAACATATTCAGAATGGAACCGCTGAAGGGATTTTCCCTGTTCGTACTTGGAGCGCCCGCGGTGTTTGCCTTTGTCGAGTATTTTTTCGGGGCCACTACCGCGAGGAATACGAAGTCAGAAGGCCGGTATTTTACGCCCATCGAGCAGCGTATCATCAAAAAAGTGGTCGCAATGGTGCTTAAAGACCTGGCAGCAGCGTGGAAGGGTATTATCACAGTGGAACCTGAGCATGTCGGGTCTGAGATGAACCCGCAGTTTGTCACTATCGTTACCCCTACCGAGGTAATAATAAAGATAGAGGTTCATATCGAGGTAGAGGATTTCACGGGTAAGATGTATTTCTGTGTACCATATTCGGTAATCGAGCCGGTTAAAGATAAGTTATACTCCGGCATTCAGGCCGAGAAACTTGATATAGACCAGCGCTGGGTAAACCGTTTAAATGGGATACTGAAGCAATCTACCGTAGATGTTACCATAGAGTTGGCAACGGCCGAGCTTTTAATCGAGGACATCCTCAACTTAAGAAAGGGAGACGTAATCCCTCTTGGGAAAAGCGTCAACGAAGACCTGGTGCTGAAGGTCGAAGGGATACCTAAGTTCAGATGCGTGCCCGGACAGGTACAGGGCAATATGGCTGTTAAAATCACCAGCGAACAGCCTTAGAAATAAAAACATATATACCCTTATTAAAGACAGAGAAAGAGAACATATTTAAGGAGGAGATTCATGGATGTACAAAAGGCCGATTTCCGCGAACTGGATAAAGAAGGCAATGCCGAAGGTATAAGGGATATTAAATTCCTCCTGGATATACCACTTACGATAACGGTGGAGATAGGCAGGACAAAGATGCTCATAAACGACCTTCTTCAGCTTGGACAAGGCTCGGTAATCGAACTCGACAAACTGGCCGGCGAATCGATGGAAATACTAGTCAACAACAAAGTAATAGCCAAAGGCGAGGTTGTCGTGGTAAACGAAAAGTTCGGCATCAGGCTGACCGATGTCGTAAGCCCCACCGACAGGTTGAAACAACTGAGATGATAGATGTCGTGTTTCAGGTTTTCATTGCACTTGTGATGGTGATATTGTTGATTTACGCCATCGCTTTTGCGGCGAAAAAGAGGCGCGGCAACAGCTCCTTTCTGGGCATGTTGGAGTACTTATCTCTGGGTCCGAAAAGAGGCATTGCCGTTGTCAGGGTGGGTAAGAAGGCCCTCGTCCTGGGAGTATCGCAGACGGATTTCAAACTGCTCAAGACAATCGGCGAGCAGGAAGTCCAGGAAATCGCCTTTAAGAAAACCCTCGACACTGAGATGATAAGGCACCGCGGCTTGTTAAATGAGATGGGCAGCCGCATCAAAGACATGGTCCGCAAGCTCAGCGGCAAGACGGATAAGGAGAACTAAACATGGGCCCGCTAAACATAGATCATCCGCTCATATCGATGTTTTTTCTGATAAGTTTTCTTTCTCTTATCCCTGCGATGCTTATGATGTTTACCTCGTTTACGAGAATAGTCATAGTGTTATCACTTTTAAGACAGGCATTGGGAGGGCCGCAAATCCCGCCAAATACCGTTATCATCGGCCTGTCAATTTTCATCACCCTTTTTGTTATGTATCCGACGCTGGACACTCTTGCCAGTGAATCGTTTACCCCGTTAATAAATAAGAAGATAACCCTGCCTGAGGCACTTGCAAGGGGTGAACGGCCTATCAAGGATTTCATGATGAGACAGACGAGGGAGAAGGACCTCGCCCTGTTTTTGAAACTTGCAAAGGTGGCAACACCTAAAGAGCCGATGGACACACCCCTGAAGGTGGCCGCCCCGGCGTTTGTGATAAGCGAGCTTAAGACGGCCTTCGAGATGGGGTTTTTGCTCTATCTGCCATTTATTATCATTGACATGGTCGTAGCCAGCGTGATGCTCTCGATGGGTATGATGATGGTCCCTCCGGTGATGATTTCATTGCCTTTTAAATTATTACTCTTTGTGCTTGTCGATGGCTGGAACATAGTCGTGGGTACAATAGTGAGGAGCTTCCATTGACTGTAGAAATGGTAAAAGATCTGTCTTACGAGGTGTTTAAGACCTTGCTCATGGTCTCGGGGCCAATGCTCATAGTGAGTATGGCGGTGGGGCTTGCGGTGAGTTTCTTTCAGGCGATTACACAGATACAGGAGTTTACGCTTACATTTGTGCCAAAGATAATTGCTGTTTTTGCGTGTGTGTTTATTCTAATGCCGTGGATTGCACGCGTTATGGTCGGCTTTACAGTGCATCTGATAGAGAAACTACCGGAGTACGTGAGGTAAGGACTATGGATGAGCTGATTAACTCAGGCCTGGTGTCTAAGCAGATAGGAAATTTTGTCCTGATACTGTTAAGGATAAGCATTTTGATGAAGATGCTGCCCATATTCAGCAGCCAAAACATACCGGCTCAGTACAAGATAGCCTTCTCGGTGGCACTGGCGGTGTTGATAACCCCGCTTGTAGATTTTAAACTCGACGGCAAAGAGGAGCTTGTGGTTACCATAGTGAAGGAGGTTGTGCTTGCCATGATGCTTGGTGTTGCCGCAAGGCTGGTCTTTTTTGCGGCAGACATGGCGGGGCAGCTGATGAGTAATGGGATGTCCTTATCGATTGCAACGTCTTTTGACCCTGAATTCGGCCAATCAGCCGAGGTAGCTCGCTTTTTGGGTGTTATAGTAACGCTGCTTTTTTTCATCATGGATATACACCATGACCTTATTGCCGCGATTGTGAAGAGTTTTGAGGTGCTCCCTCCCGGGCAGATAAAGTTAAATCCATCGATGGTGCACACGATTTTCAGCGGGTCGAAGGTCTTCACCCTGTCATTAAAGCTGGCCGCCCCGGTGATGGTGGGAATGGTAGTTGCCAACCTCCTGCTTGGACTTTTGTATAAGGCAGCCCCTCAGATAAACATCATGTTTGTTAGTTTCCCAATATTCTTATTTGTCGGACTTATACTGATGATGAGCACGCTGCCCATATTTTTTAAGGTTATTGCCGGGCAGTTTAACCAACTCAAAGACGTTTTATATGAAACGTTATTATTGGCGAGACCCTGATGGCAGAACAACAGGAAAGAACAGAACAAGCTACACCGCGAAGAAGGCAAAAGGCCAGAGAAAAAGGCCAGATGCCGCGAAGCAAGGAGCTTTCCACGGCTGCCGGCATGGCAGGGCTGCTCCTTGTCGTCCACTATGGCGGGGCTAACTTTATGTATAACTTAAAAGATACTACAATTAACTTCCTGTCCCTTCAATATGGACATGACCCTTACAGGGCCATCAACGTGGCTATGATGAAGTCCTTTACGATGCTCCTGCCGTTTTTCATCGGCATAATGGCCTTTGCCATCGCCTCGGAGCTTTTCCAGGTGGGATTTGCCTTAAAACCCTACGAGCCTAAGCTGTCCAGGCTTAACCCTATGTCCGGCATCGGCAAATTGTTCTCCACTGACGTGCTGGTAGAATTTGTAAAGAGTTTTATGAAATTCCTTGGCGGCGGCCTTATATTTTACTTTATCGTAAAGAGAGACATACACAGGTGGCCATATTTGATGACGAAAGAACTTGTCCAGATTGTATCGGGCTCCTATGGTTTCATAATGAACGCAATGGTATGGGGGTTGGTCTATCTCTTACTCATTGCCGTTGTCAGTTATGCCTTCGCGAGATGGCAGTTTGAGAAATCCATAAGAATGTCCAAGGAAGAGATAAAAGAGGAATACAAGGAGACAGAAGGTGACCCTAAGATAAAATCCAGGATCAGGAGCATCCAGCGTGAACAGGCAAGAAGGCGTATGATGGCCGAGGTTCCCAAGGCCACGGTGGTAATAACAAACCCGACACACCTTGCCATTGCGCTTCTCTACAAGGGAGACAAGATGTCAGCCCCTAAGATAATCGCAAAAGGCTCAGGATATATAGCTGAGAGGATAAGGGAGATAGCAAGGGAAAACCGCATTCCCCTCTATGAGGACAAACCCCTTGCGCGCACGCTTTTTAAGCTCGAAATCGGGGAATATGTCCCGCAGGAACTGTATAAGGCCGTTGCGAAGATACTTGCATATATTTATCAGATAAAGGGAAAGATTTGATATGGCAGAAGCGGCTGTTAACATAGTTAATATGAATATTTTACAGATGATACAGAAGCGCGCCGAGATAATCGTTTCTATCGCCGTAGTTGCCATATTGATTGTAATGCTCATACCGCTGCCGCCGATGCTTCTGGATCTCATGCTGTCCTTGTCCATATCCATAGCAGTGGTGATACTGATAATCAGCGTATATGTGCAAAAACCTCTGGATTTCTCTGTATTTCCGACAATGCTTCTGATAACCACCCTGTACAGGCTTTCGCTGAACGTCGCCACCACACGATTGATACTGATACATGGAAATGAGGGAACGGAGGCGGCCGGACAGGTTATCAGGTCGTTTGGAAATTTCGTAATAGGCGGCAATTACGCCGTAGGTTTAATAATATTCTTAATACTGGTAATCGTAAACTTTGTGGTTATCACAAAAGGTTCGGGAAGAATCGCGGAAGTCGCGGCAAGGTTTACATTGGACGCCATGCCCGGCAAGCAGATGGCCATAGACGCCGACCTCAACGCCGGCCTGATAGACGAAAAAGGGGCCAGAAAGCGGCGTGAAACAATCTCCCAGGAGGCCGACTTCTATGGGGCGATGGACGGTGCGAGCAAGTTCGTTCGTGGAGACGCCATAGCCGCGCTTATCATAACTGCAATAAATATCTTTGGCGGTATAATCATAGGGGTTCTGCAAAGGGGTATGCCCATTGTTGAAGCCCTGAAGACCTACACGGTGCTGTCGGTAGGAGATGGCCTTGTATCTCAGATTCCGGCGCTGTTAATCTCTACGGCAGCAGGTCTTGTGGTCAGCCGCGCCGGCAAGGAATCCGATTTAGGAAAGGACATCCTGGAACAGGTGATAGTAAACCCCAAGGCACTCTATACGACCTCCGGGATACTCTTTACATTTGCTATCATTCCGGGGCTGCCGCATATCCCGTTTTTATTGATCTCGGCGGTCACATCGGGCCTTGCTTATATGATTACATCTTCAACTAAGAAAGAAGCCGCAGAGCAGGTACAGCCAGAGGTGCCGGCAGAGGAGCCAAAGATAGAGGCATTTACAGAGTTAGACCCTCTTACGCTTGAAATCGGCTACGGGCTTATCCCCATAGTAGAAGAGCAAAAGGGAGAACTGCTCAGCAAGATTAAATCGATGAGGAGACAGCTTGCCAGAGAGATTGGTTTTGTCATACCCCCTGTACATATCAGAGATAATCTGCAGCTTCGTCCGCATGAGTATAGCTTCTCTTTAAAGGGCATCGAGGTGGCAAAATACGAGATAATGATGGGCTACTATCTTGCCGTGGCAGGAGAGGATACGCAGCACATCGACGGCATACCGGCAAAGGAGCCTGCCTTTGGTCTGCCGGCCTTGTGGGTAGAAGAGTCGAGGGTGGAAGAGGCACAGCTTGCCGGCTATATGGTCGTTGACAATGCCACAGTTATTGCCACACACCTGACAGAACTGATTAGAAAGCACTGTTGGGAGCTATTATCGAGGAGCGAGGTACAGAATATCCTCGACAGCGTATCAAAGAGCTATCCTAAGATTGTGGAAGAGCTTATGTCTATTACCACGCTGGGCAACGTACAGCGGGTGATGCAGAACCTGCTCAGAGAACGCGTGCCTATTAACGACGTTATGGCCATACTCGAGACTATTTTAGACTACGGTCCGCAGGTGAAGGATGCCGAGGTGCTGACAGAGTTCGCAAGGCAGGCGCTTAACAGGCATATAACGAAACAATATGCCACACAAGACGGCTCAGTACCGGTGTTTACACTTGACCAAAAGTACGAAAACCTGATATTGAGAAGCCTTCAGACCGGCGAGGCGATAAACCCTAACGTTGTAAACAAGCTGGTCAAGGGACTTGAAGAGTTGATAGAGAGCGAGAGCCACAGAGGGATACAGCCGATACTCCTGACTTCGGTTCAGATCAGGAAACATATCAGGAAATTAATGGAGAAATTCCTGCCGTCAGTCGTCGTGCTTTCAAACGCCGAGATATCGGCTGCCGGTAAAATCTATACACTGGGGGTAGTAAAATATGAAGATTAAAAAGTTTCAGGCGAGAAGTTTCGCAGAGGCACTTGTAATGGTAAAAAAGGAACTAAGCGACGACGCAATAATCCTGTCGACAGAGGAAGGGGATAACGGAGTTGAAGTGACCGCCGCCGTCGATTACGACATGCAAAAGTCAAAGCCTTATAACAAATCCACAGAGATGCTCCACAACAACATAAAGATGTTTAACAACGCCGATGAAACTTCCGGTGATGACGAGGCCGCGAGGGATGTCGTATCGCTTAAATCCACGTTCCAGCCAAAGACATCGTCAAACGTGATATACAAAAGAGAAGTGGCGCCGTCAAGGGGTGAAATCTCTGTAAAACCAGCAGCCGCTGCGGCAAATAACACCCCTGCCCGCTCTGCCTCACGGGCACAAGGCCGCACGCCGGACACCGACCTGGCCGGCGTGATGAGCACGATGGCTTTAAACATATCGACAGAAATAGAACACCTCAGAGAAACCATCGAGGACATGAAAAACATGGGATTTGAGATGTCCCTGCCGCCCAAAAAGAAGGCCCTCCTGAGTTATTTAAGGGAGCGCTCGATACGCGATGAATATGCCGTACTGCTATGTGAAAAGGCCAAAGAGGTGCAGGACATACTGCCCATTATAATGTCCCACATAAAGGTAAAGAAAAGTGAGAGCGACATGAAGGCGGTAATGGTAATAGGCCCTACCGGCGTAGGAAAGACTACTACTGTTGCAAAACTGGCCGCGCACTCCATAAAAGAGGGCAAAAAGACGGCCATAATTAACTTCGATACATACAGGATAGGGGCAGTGGAGCAGGTGCGCATATACGCGAGAATCCTGGGCATCCCGCTTGCCGTAGTATCCACTCCCAATGAGCTGAAGACGTCGCTGTTGAGATTTGCCGAGACAAAAGACGTAATTTACATCGACACAACAGGCAGAAACCCCAGAGACAACGAGTACCTTGACAGCATCAACGAGATATGCGAGACTGAAGTGCCAATGGAAACACACCTGCTGATGAGCGCCAACACAGACGACGACTTCATGGCCGAGGCATACAGATACTACAGAACGGTACCGGTTAACTACATTGGTTTTACAAAAGTAGATGAGGCGGTAAGATACGGCGCGCTCTACAATCTCCTGATGATGTACAGTAAACCGGTGGCATATGTAACTACAGGGCAAAAGGTCCCTGACGACATAGATTTCACGGCAGTCGAAGGTATCGCCGGCCTTATCTTAAAAAAGGAGTGTTATAGATGTTAAATGACGGGCGCGCAAGAAAGAAACATATAATGACCATAGCCGTGGCAAGCGGCAAGGGAGGGGTGGGCAAGACCAATGTGGTGGCAAACCTGGCCATTGCCATGAGGAAAATGGGCAAAAATGTACTGATCTTAGACGCCGACCTGGGGCTGAGCAACATTGACGTGCTGTTGCAGCTTGCCCCGCAGTACAACATACAAAACGTGATAAGCGGGGAGATGACCCTTAAAGATATAATCGTAAAAGGCCCGCATGGGATAATGATCCTGCCCGCCACATCGGGCGTGCAGGAACTAACGGTGCTGGACGAATTCCAGAGGCTGCGGCTCCTGGAGGAATTTGAGTCCTTTGATGAAGACATAGACATTCTGTTGATAGATACGGCGGCAGGCATATCGGATAACGTGGCCTTTTTCTGTATAGCCGCGCAGGAGATAGTCATAGTTACCTCGCCTGAGCCGACGGCAATGACTGATGCCTATGCCCTGATTAAGGTACTCTACACAAGGTATCAGGAAAAGTCGTTCAGTGTTCTGGTAAACTCCGTAAGGGGTGAAGCCGATGCCAAAGAGGTGTTTAAAAGACTCTCGACGGCGGCCGACAAGTTTCTTAACATATCATTAAGCTACCTGGGTTTTATCCCGTTTGACGAGGCCGTGCGTATGTCCGTCAGAAACCAGCGGGCATTTATAGAAGCATATCCGAACTCGCAGGCCTCTAAAAAAATAATGGATTTGGCCGTTACAATACTCAGCAGGAAGGAGCCCATCGTAAAGGGCACGATACAGTTTTTCTTCAGCAGCCTTCTTTCTGCCTCTTCGGAAGGATAACCTATAAAGTGGACACAAAGAAATATAAATCTGAAATATCTGACGATAAAAAGGAAGAGGTAATAAAGGATTTCCTTCCTTTTATAAAATATAACGCATACCGGCTGTCTCACAGACTGCCCCCGCAGTTAACCATAGACGATTTAATAAGCGTGGGAGTGATTGGGCTTCTGGACTCACTGGACAACTACGAACCTGCGAGGGCAAAACTAAAGACCTACGCGGAGTTCAGGATAAAGGGGGCTATGCTCGATGAAATAAGGGCATTTGACACATCCTCGAGGTCGCTGAAGGAGAAAGTCAACGAGCTGAAAGACGCCTGCGTAAAGCTTGAGAAGGAACTGTGCAGACCGCCCGACGGCGAAGAGGTGGCAAAAAGCCTGAATATGTCTCTGGACGATTACTTCAAGATTCTCAAAGACGCCGACTCTGTTATCACACTCAGATTTGATGATTTCGGCCCGAGTGCATCCGGCGGCAACGAAATGAACCTTTTGGAAAATATCCCCGACGAGACCTCGCGCGACCCGCTGAGACGGCTCTTAGACGCCTCTCAAAAGGACATTCTTGCCGGGCTGATAGCGTCTCTCCCGGATAAGGAGAAAATGGTGCTTTCTCTTTACTACTGGAACGAACTTACGATGAAGGAAATCGGCAAGGTGTTAAGCCTCTCTGAGGGCAGGGTATGTCAGCTTCACAGCCAGGCCATTCTGAGATTAAAGGGAAAGTTAAAGAGTGGTGTCGAATTTTAATGAAGATGACCACTTTCTTATCAATAAAATTGTATAATAACAGCCGCTGATGTATAATATTAACACCGGTTAAGACGATGACACGTTCAAAAAAAATTGATAAGTTAATATCCGATATATCACACCCTGATATATCGAGGAGGCGGCGCGCCGCGTCGATGCTTGGCGCAACAGACGAAAGGGCGCTATATTCGCTCATTAAAATGCTGTCGGACGAAAGCAGTGCCGTTGTGGACGCCGCTATGCAGTCAATATTGACAATCGGGGGAGAGGCAGCCGCCTATATGCTGGTACCTGTGCTCCGAAAAGGCGCGGCACAGAGAAACGCTGCGCTTTTGCTCCTGAAAGACCTGGGGAGCAGCTCAGTCCCATTGCTCTATGACCTGTTTGATGACAAGGATGACGATATGAGGAAATTTGCCCTCGACCTGCTTGGCGATATAGTCGAGGGGGTAGAGGCAGACAAAATACTGCCAACGCTCAAAGATCCAAATGCAAACGTAAGGGCGGCGGCGTGCAGGGCACTTGGCCTGTTAAAGGCCGAAAGCGCAATCACACACATAGAGAGTGCCCTGAAGGACGAGGAATGGGTGGCGTTTGCCGCCCTCGAGGCCTTGGGGGAAATAGGAAACGAAAGTGCTGTGAAGGCAATTGACAATGTCTGCAAAACCGGTACAAGTGTACTGCAGTTTTCCGCTTTAGAAACACTGGGAAAGATTCCTTCGGAACACTCGAAAAACGCCCTGATCGGATGCCTTCGGGACACATTAAAAAGTAATGAGGACGGCAGCTTCTCAGATATGGCCAAAAACGTGGCATTAAAGAGCCTTGTCAGTTTGGGGATAGAACCTGACATGGACTATTTGGCACCCAAGCTTATAGATATGCTTAACGACGGCGATTGGGAAGATAAAATGACGGCAGTCGAAGGGCTTAGAATGCTCCGAGAGAAAAAGGCTGTCGAAGGGCTGTTGGATGCCGCCGGTTCTCTGGATACTTCAAACATGGAAGAGGCAGAGTATTACGATAGGATAAACAACGCCTTAACCGAAATAGCCGACTGTAATACGCTGATAGATATACTAGGCAAGGGGCATTTAAAAAGCCGCGGCGTGGCTTTACTGGTCGAACTGCTTGGAAGACTCAAATGCACAGAGGCGGTAATACGGCTCATAGAACTGCTTCGCGGCTCATACAGGGATATAAGACGGGGGGCGGCAAAAGCGCTGGTTGAAATAGCTGACGAGGGTGCCGTTGACCCTCTGATAGAGGCTCTGAAGGACGATGACTGCCATGTGAAAAGACAGGTGGTCTATATTCTCAGAAAATTGGGAAATAAGAAGGCATTTTTCCCGATATTAGATCTGCTCGATAATGAGAAGTGCGACGATGTCGTCGATGAGGCCGTAAATGCCCTCATACAGATGGACTCGGGGAAGTTCTTAAGACACACAGAAAGGTATCCCAAAAAGCTGAAGCTATGTATAGCAAGATACGCCGGGGATGTGAAGATATTATTAAGGCTCTCGGAAGACGAGGACGAGGATCTGAAGATAGCTGCCCTTATCAGGCTGTCGTCACTGCCGCCTGAAGACAACGGCATTTCGCAAGAAGTGGCGGCAAGGCTGGAGTCAGCCCTTAGAGACCCCAATCCCGAGATAAGAAAGACGGCCATAATCAGCCTCACTCAAATGGGCAAGTTTTCCGAGGCAATGACACATGCGTTAAACGATATTGACGTATGGGTGAGAGTCCACGCGATAAAGGCAGTGGCGGCACTTGGGGCGGATGAGCACATGGACAAATTAACCTCGATGCTGAAAGACGAAGACCCTGTCGTAGTCATGGTAACGATAGACGCTTTAGCTGAAATCGGAGGCCAGGAGGCATATGAAGGATTGGCCGAATTACGCAGCCATCCCAATGAATCGGTAAGGGCAAGGATAGAGGAGGTCATTCAGACCCTATGACAGCTATCCTAAAGGATGAGACATTCATTAAATTCAGGGATTTCATCTATGAAAAGAGCGGGATTTTTATCCCTGACACCAAAAAATATTTCATAGAAAACAGATTAGGCAAAAGGCTCGAGGAAAAGAATCTGAACAGCTACGACGACTACCTGTATCTGTTGAAACTGAGCAACGACAAAGAAGAGATGAAGGTACTTTTCGATAAGATAACGACGAACGAGACCTTTTTCTTCAGAGAGGTAAAACAGTTGGAGGTATTTGTAAGCTGCGAGGTGCCAAAGTTAATCGCCAAAAAAAGCACGCCGTCCTTAAAGATATGGTGTGCTGCCAGCTCAACCGGCGAGGAGCCATACACACTGGCGATGATGTTGATGGAAAACCCTAAGACAAGCGCCCTGAAGTTTGAGATAACGGCCTCTGACATAAGCGACGCCGTGTTGCAAAAGGCGCAGACCGCCTCATACGGCCAATACGCACTGAGAAATGTGCCCGATGTCTATTTAAAAAAATATTTCAAACTCAACGGCAGCACTAACTATGTACTTGCTCCAGCTATCAGGTCGAAGGTGAAATTCACGCAGATTAATCTGTTGGACGAAAGAAGGATTAAGGCCATGAGAGATATTGACGCTATATTTTGCAGAAACGTGTTAATATATTTCGATAAAAAGGCAAAGATAAAAGTGGTAGAGAATCTATATGAGGCACTGAGGCCTGGCGGCTGCCTGTTTATAGGCATGGCGGAGAGCCTTCACGACATAACGAGGCTGCTAAAACCTGCCGTAATGGACAAAACGGTAGTGTATCAGAAGGTATAGGAGTATTAGAATCATTATGAAAATCATGATAGTAGATGACGATAAAACCACCAGAAAGATACTCGGCCTGTATTTGAAGGGAAAAGGCCATGAGCCGGTATTTGCCGAAAATGGTATCGACGCCATAGAGAAACTGGCGTCGAACGAGGTTGCCTTAATTATGACTGACCTGAATATGCCATATATGGATGGAATAGAGTTAACGAGGCAATTGAAAAGCAACCCGTCGTTTCAGTCGATACCAATACTGATGTTAACTACGGAAAACGACGATGTTGAAAGAAAAAAGGCTGTAAACGCCGGAATAGACGCTTATATGATCAAACCCGTTACCGCCGACTCTGTCAGCGCGATGATAAAACAAATGATACAAATAAAACAACAACAGGGGGACAAATAGCATGGCGTACAATACTGCAATGAAGATACTGGTAGTGGACGATTTCGCGACAATGAGAAGGATAATAAAAGGCATTCTCAGGCAGCTGGGCATGGAGGATGTAGAGGAAGCCGAGGATGGACAGCAGGCATTCAAGAAACTTCAGGCGGGGAAATTCGACTTCCTTATAACCGACTGGAATATGCCAAACTGTACGGGCCTCGAGCTGTTAAAAATGGTGAGGTCTGACCCGAAATTAAAGGCTATACCCGTGCTTATGGTAACGGCCGAGGCGGAAAAGGAGCAGGTTGTAGAGGCCATCAAGGCAGGCGTAAATAACTATGTGATGAAACCATTCACCTCCGACACGCTAAAGCAAAAGCTGGACAAGATATTTAACAAATAGTATGCGGCAGGCCGGCACATCAGGGTTTACGTGCCCTGCCGGGATATTATGGAAAGGAGGGATTTATGTCCGATGAAATGGATGAAATAATAAGCGACTTTCTGATTGAAACTACCGAAATAGTCGAAGACCTCAGCCAGAAGTTCGTAGAGTTGGAACAGGACAAGGATAATCAGGAACTGGTAAACGGCATATTTCGCTCCGTGCATACGATAAAGGGCGCTTCGGGATTTTTAGGGTTTAATCAAATGGTGCAGCTTACCCATATAACCGAAAGTGTATTGAAAAAAATAAAAGACGGCGAGATTCTATTAACCCCCCCTGTAATGGACGTTATACTTGGGTCAATAGACATGGTAAAAGTGTTGCTCGAGCATATAAAGGCCAAAGACGGCGTTGAAGAGGACCTCACAGATATATTGGCGCTGCTTCAGGGCGTATATGACCAGGCCGGCGGGCAGGTGGAGGTGCAGGCAGCACCGGCCGAAACTACGGCAACGACGGGCGGGGCGGGCCCAACGCTCGAGGAGCTTGACGCTCTTATGGAAGCCCAAAGCGATCAACTCCTCAGACCTGTTGGCGAAATCCTTGTCGAAGAGGGAGCAGTCACAACAGATGAGGTTGACGACGCGCTGAAGATACAGACGATGATCAGAGAATCCGTCGATGTGGGCGAAGTGCCTAAGGTGGGAGATATATTAGAGGCAACAAATAAGGTCTCAAAAGAGGAAGTCAAAAAGGCGCTGTCAAAACAACCGCCGTCTGAAAAAGATAAACAGCCGCAGGTAGAGCAGACAATCAGGGTGGATGTAGAGAGACTGGACAACGTGTTGAATCTGGTCGGAGAGCTGGTACTTGCGAGAAACAGGCTGATGAAAGTTGTCTCCAACCTCGAAGTAAAATATGCCGACAACGCTGATATGGCCCCGCTTGCCGAGCTTACGGCATTTATCAATTTGATTACCACCGATCTACAGCTGGCTGTGATGAAGACAAGGATGCAGCCCGTCAGAAAGGTATTCAATAAATTCCCCCGCATGGTAAGAGACCTTGCCAGGTCTATGCAGAAAGACGTCGAACTAACCCTCTTCGGCGAAGAGACAGAACTCGACAAGTCGATAATAGAGGAAATTGGTGACCCGCTGGTGCATTTAGTCAGAAACTCAGTTGATCACGGGATAGAAATGCCCGATGTAAGGGCAGCTGCCGGCAAGCCCAGAGGCGGCACGGTGCTCCTTTCGGCCTATCAGGAGGGCAATAACATAGTGCTCTCGATAGAGGACAACGGCAAGGGAATAGATGTTGAGATGCTGAAAGGGAAAATACTGGAAAAGGGTTTGGCAGGGCAGGACGAGCTGGAGCGGATGTCGGAGAAGGAAATCCTGGATTTTATATTTATGCCGGGGTTTTCGACTGCCACGATCGTCTCGGACGTATCGGGGCGAGGTGTAGGGATGGATGTCGTAAAGACAAACATCTCGAAATTAAACGGCACTATTACAATTGAGACGGAAAAGGGGAAAGGGACTAAGTTTCTCCTGAGGCTGCCCCTGACACTCGCCATAATACAGGCGCTGATGGTTGGAGTGGGAAATGAGATGTTTGCAGTGCCGCTTGCCTCTGTTGTAGAGACTGTGCGAATAGATCCGTCCAATATAAAGACCATAAGGGGCCAGGAGACGGTAATCCTGAGAGACGAGATAGTGCCGGTACACCGGCTGGCAAACAAATTCTTTATCCCTGCGGCCTCGTCAAACGGAGGGCATAAGATGTATCTTGTCGTTATACTTATAGGAGAGAAGAAATTCGGCATGATGGTAGATAAATTATTCGGACAGGAAGAGGTCGTTATAAAATCTATAGAAGGTTTTTCGAACAGCTCCGAGGGCATAGCAGGGGCAACGATAACCGGAGACGGCAAGGTAGTATTAATCCTTGACCCGTCTGTAATATTCGTCGGGGATCTGCGTGCATAGCCATGGATAAGATAAGAGTTCTGGTAGTCGATGATTCGGTAGTTATTAGAACTGTCCTTAAGAACATGATTGAGTCCGACAAGGATTTACAGGTAGCCGGCGTTGCCTGCGACGGTGTGGAGGCAATAGAAAAGGTCTTAACGCTCAAGCCCGACATTGTGACGATGGATGTAGAAATGCCCAGAATGGACGGACTGGAGGCACTAAAGCAGATAATGGCAAAGTGCCCCACTCCCGTAATAATGTTGAGTTCTTTGACGGTAGATGGCGCTAAGACAACCCTTCAGGCGTTAGAGCTTGGCGCCGTGGATTTTATTCCTAAGAATCTCTCTCAAATCTCGATGAATATGATGAATATACAAAAGATGCTTGTAGATAAGCTAAAACAAATCGGCGGGAGGAAGGTGAGGCAAGGCAGGCAGCAGGCTCAACCTTTAGCGGCTGCGCAGCAGACAAAGGCCGTAGAACCTACACCTTCAAAGGTAGAACCTACGCCTTCGAAGAAGATAGCGATTGTGGCGATAGGGACTTCGACCGGAGGCCCGAAGGCGCTTCACGCGGTCATCCCCGCGCTGCCTAAGGATTTCCCCGTGCCCGTTGTAATCTCGCAGCATATGCCGGCGTCTTTTACAGGCCCGTTTGCAGAGCGTCTCAACCAGTTAAGCCAGATACATGTCAGGGAGGCCAAACACGGCGAGAAGATAGAAAACGGCATAGTATATATAGCCCCCGGCTCCGGCCACATGAGCCTGACAATTAAGGGCCGCGACAGGATAATAAACATAGCCGACAACGCCGAATATATATATAAACCCTCTGTGGATGTGATGATGTTGTCTGTGGCGGCGGTAAATCCCGGTAACTGCCTCGGCGTTATTCTCACTGGAATGGGCAACGACGGCCTCAAAGGGATGAAGGCAATCAGGGACTCAGGCGGCAGGACGATAGTCGAGAGCATGAGCACATGTGTGGTCTATGGAATGCCAAAAGCTGTGGTCGATGCCGGGATTGCGGAGAAAGTTGTCCCGCTCAACGAGATTGCCGATGCGATAATAAATTCAATCTGATGGTTCTGCGCGATATTTAGTGATGCCTTTCACGCAATGAATTAATGCCCGCAACAGCTCCCCCTATCCACACCAATAAGCTCCCCTATCCTAATTTAGTGTACGCTCACATGCTGGCGCAGTGTGGCCGTTGACTGCGGCACGACCGCCTTAACCTCTACCCATGCACTTTTCAGCGTCTTCAGAAGCTCCTGAATGTGATATATCTTGTCAACTGAATCGGTGGAATTTATCCTTGTAAGCTCAAGAAGCATATAGGTATAAAGGTCATGCAGATTAACCGCCACCTCGCCGCCTATTTCCATATCGAGCGAGCTCATCAGCTCTTCTACGATGGCCCTGGTTTTGTTTAGGTACTGGATTTTCATCGGCCTGTTCTTTTTTTCTATGCTGAAAATAGCCTTCGATAAAAACCCTATTGCCCCGTCGTAGAGCTTTATCACAAGGTCAAGCGGAGACAAGTTATTTATGTCTGTGCTTATATAAGCATTCTTGGCGTATGCCGGGTTAATCACTAATACCCTCCTGTTATGCTGACGTCGTTAGAGTTGGAATCGCACTTGTGGTGCTGGTACTACTGCTCGAACTCGAAGAACCTATACTAGCGCTTTGAGTCTTTAACTGAGCAACGGTGGCCTCAAGCTGTGAAAATTTCTGCTGATATGACGTTTGCTTTTGGTTAAGCTGCTCCGACATCGCGGACTCCTGCGTCGCAATGTGTGAGATATTGGTATTCAGGTTACTTGTTACAGTCGATATCGTACTGTTAATGAGAGTGCCAAGCACCCCATACGCGGAATTGTTATTGTACTTATAGGACAGCGCGTCAAGGAGTTTGTTGAACCCAAGCTGATTATTGGCTACGGCCTTGTCCATCGCCGCGGTATCGATTTGCAGTGTCCCATCTTTCAGGTGATTTATTCCAAACTGCGCGAGTATGGACGTAGCGCCGTTAAAATATCTCGTTGTCATGGATCTTATGGTGTTTTGAATCGAGGTTACCGTCATGTTGGCATAGAGCGGCTGCCCTTGAGCCGACGATTGGCTCAGTTGGGTTAAGACATTATTATAAGCGGTAACAAACGCAGTCAGGCCTGTTGAGCTTGATGCTGCATTCTGCCCTATGGTCAATGTTACGGCTGAAGGTGAAGTGGCGCTCTGCAAATTAACCGTTACTCCTTTAAGGACATTTGTCAGCGTGTTGGAATGGCTCGTTATCGGCAGGCCGTTAACAGTGAATGACGCGTCTGAGCCTGTCTGGAGAAGCGTTGTCGGGCTGGCAGCCGGGTTAGTTGAATCATAAGAAAGATCACCTAAATTCAGTCCCGTTGGGCCGGTACTCGTACCGGTTATTTGCAGGCCGTTTATTGCGCCACCGTTTTTAGTGCTTACGAGGAGCCTGTATCCTGTGCCATCGTTTATTACCGACGCGCTAACATCGGTGGCGCTTCTGTTTATAGCATCCCTTATTCCCGAGAGTGTGTTGTTACTACGATCAATGTTTACTGTTGTTGCGTGACCGCCGTTGCCAACGGTGAGCGAACCGGTTGCGAACGTTACAGTGGTGTCAGAGGCGTATGACTTTGAAATTACCTCTTCATCCTGTGCCAGATGGTTTACTCTTATCGTGTAGTTCCCGGGAGAGGCCTTGGCAGAGGCCGTGGCCGTCAGGACATTTTGATTTGACGACGTGACATTAAATTTGCTGATATTTGTTGACGTAAGCCCGGCAACAGCTGTTTGAAGGGCAGACAGGCTTGAAGATAGCTGTCCATAGGCGCTTATTTGGCTGTTATAACTTGTCGCTTGCGTTACAAGGTTGTTGTAGGGCTGCTCATCCGCCGTCATAAGTGCAGTGATTATGGCACCGGTATTAAGCCCGGTCTCAGTACCTGTAGTAAGCGACACAGGCGGCGTGTTAGGTGCCCATGGGGTCATCGCACTTGCTGCTGTTGAATTTACGGGCGCTATCGTCGTACTATCAGCCATATCAGGCCTCCTTGTGGTACATGTTCTTCCCCGTACTTGATTGTAACAGATTCTTCGCGTTTTCGTCAAGTACCTTTACCATTTGCAGATAATCCTCGGCAGGTATCTGCTTAACTACCTTACCGGCGGAATCGGTTACCTTTATTACCACGTTTTTATCGTCGTCAACGTCAAAATAAGCATTCCCGCCATCAGACTCCTGCTTTTCGGGAGCCTTAATATCGTTCTTATTAGAACTATTGTCCTGTTTAGTATTATCGGCCGGCGATTGCTTTGACACGGTGGTGCTGGCCGAAGCGGTAGTATCCGCCTGAGCATTGCCGGTCTGGTTTCCGGTAACTGGCGGCAACGCTGCACTGCTTATATATGGACTCGCCGCATTCAGGTTAATATCCATCTTTCACTTCCTCCTATCGCCTATCAGGCACTGCTCCATCTCTCTCTCCCTGCCCTCAGGCATATTAATAAATAACTATATGGGGAGGCGGATTATAAACGCCTCCCATTCAACTTTCCGTTTATTTATTTCAGCAGTGCAAGCACATTCTGTGGCTGAGTGTTTGCCTGAGACAATACCGAGATACCAGCCTGTTGTATTATCATAGCCTTTGTCAGGTTTGCCGTTTCTGCCGCGAAGTCGGCGTCCATAATTCTTGAACGGGCTGCCGTTGTCGTCTCTATAACATTGGAAAGACTGGTTACAGTGGCGTTAAATTCGTTCGACTTAGCACCCATCGATGCGTTCGCCTCGCCAACCTGGCTCAATGCCGCGTCTATTACCGATATAGCATCCATTGCACGCGACGCAAAATAGTTATTATGGCTGTCAGAGATCGCACCCGCCGTATCAGAAGAGGCATTTACAAGCAAAGAGGCATATCCGGTATATGGAATTGCTTTTGATGTGCCCCCGGATACGATATTACCGTTGTTATCAAAACTATTCGTGGCGCTTTTAACTACCGGCGAAGCCGATGAAGCCATCCATCTGCTGTCTCCCACACCTAACGTTCCCGTCGCTACCACAGATGTAGCAAGGTTTGACGTGTGCAGGTCATACAGATACAGGTTCCCCGTCTTTTGGCTACCTTGTCTGGATGCAACGCCGCCCAAGTTGTCCACATTCATCGAGGCTATGCTGATACTGACCTGAGAGTCGCTGGCATGATAACTAACTGCCAGGTTCGATTTGAATGTGCCGTCAAGGAGATTTCTGTTATTGAATGATGTCTGTGTGGCCATACGTCCAACATCCTCGACAAGCGAATTTATTTCCATCTGCATTGACCCTATGTCACTCGCACCGTACTGACCACTTGAGGCCTGTACCGCAAGCTCTCTCATTCTCTGCAAATCGCTTGTTATCTGGTTCAGCGAGCCGCCGGCCGTCTGCACCATAGATAAACCGTCGTTGGCGTTTCTTACCGCAACGGTAAGACCCCTTGTCTGAGAGTCCATCCTTGTCGCAATAGCCAAGCCCGCCGCGTCGTCTGCCGCCGAGTTGATCCTCAAACCGGATGACAACCTTTCCATCGCCTGCTTTAA